>CAYSOQ010000008.1:0-14902 GCA_964432685.1 uncultured bacterium | reverse complement strand
TTTGATCTTTGAACTGTTTTGCTGGTTTTCCTCGGAATTAGGAATTCTGAATTCGGAATTTGTTTTAAGGTATTGTGACGAGTTCGTATTTACGTGTTCCCAGTCCGATTTTCTCCCCATGTTCGAGTTGGATGGACCAGTCGATATGAGGATGGGTTTTCCTGAAAGGATCCTCATCTCCGCAGGCACGGGTAACTAGATCAACAGAGGCCTGGTCCAGGGCGAGTGGATCAGTAGAGAGGCAGATCCCCACATCCGGGGCAATGGGGACATCATTGAACCCGTAACAGTCGCAAAGAGGGCTCACCTGTGTGATGAAATTCACGAGGAGTGTTTTTTCCTCCTTTCCTGAAATTGCTGCAAGGGCGTATTCCGCCATCTTTCTCATAACGGAGACGGAGGCTTCGTTCCAGTCCACG
Organism: uncultured bacterium; assembly: GCA_964432685.1. Taxonomy (GTDB): domain Bacteria; phylum Desulfobacterota; class Deferrimicrobia; order J040; family J040; genus CAYSOQ01. The sequence goes on along the minus strand of CAYSOQ010000008.1, from coordinate 14,483 downwards.
TGGATAGTATTTTCAGGGCAGATTACGATACAGTCCGCACATCCGATGCATGGTGACGGGTCGATAACTGCACCACGGGTGGAGATGGAAATAGCCCCTCCGGGACAGTGGGCGGCACATTTTCCGCATGCCACGCAGGAAGACAGGTCCACGTAGGGGGAAACCGTGGAATGTTGGAAGAGTTTCCCCTCCCGTGCGGCGCACCCCATGCCGAGATTCTTGATTGACCCTCCGAACCCGGTCAGTTCGTGCCCCTTGAAATGAGTAACTGCTAAGAGCGTGTCTGCATTGTAGATCTCCAGGCCGATGACAGCGTCCTTGACCATTTCCCCATTTATCTTCACATGGGCCTTGCTGTCTCCCCTCAGGCCGTCTGCGATGATAAGGGGGGCCCCCGTAGAGAGAGGTCCGAATCCGTTGTGGAATGCTGTCTCTATGTGATCCGTGGCACGGGACCTGGTTCCCACGTAGAGTGTGTTCGTGTCGGTGAGGAATGGGTCTCCACCCAGGCTTTTCACAAAATCAATTACCTTCCGGAGATACTGGTGGCGGATGAAAGCCAGGTTCCCCCTTTCTCCGAAATGGGTCTTAACGGCCACCATATCACCCTTTCGTATGGTTTCCTCTGAACAGGCTTCCCCAAGGGCCGATTCAAGCTTATTCAGGATGTTTCGTTCTGGAGTTGAGTGGAGATCCAGGAAGTAGACCGTTGCCATAGGGGACCCCTGTTTTGACTTATTCAAGAATTTATATTATAATGTATTCATTGAAGCGGAAAACCTGTGAAAGGGTCGTAAAATAGCTGTTTTCAAAAAAGAATTGTCAATCATTTTCTTACCAGAGAAAGATACCACACTTTTCCCCTTTTTATAACACGAGAGGGGCTTTTTTTTATCAGGGGGGTGCTTGATGAAATTTAAGAAAGGTGATAAGGCAGTGTACCCTGGTCACGGGGTAGGTGTCATCGAGAGGGTGGAAAAAAGGACAATTTCCGGGGATAAACATAATTTCTACGTTCTAAAAATCATGGACACTGAAACCACCATCCTTATTCCCACGAAGAACGTAAAACAGGTGGGCTTAAGGAGGGTGATCGGAAACAATGAAATCAGCGAGATTTACCGCATTCTGAGGCGGCGGAAGACGAATGGGAACAGCCAGCCCTGGAACAGGCGGTACCGCCTTTACATGGAAAAGCTGAGGAGTGGCTCTCTTCACGATATCGCCGAGGTATTGAAAAACCTTTCCCTGCTGAAGAATGACAAAGCACTCTCCTTTGGTGAAAGGAGAATGTTCGACACTGCCCGTGACCTCCTGATCAAGGAGATCTCCATTGCCAAGAAGGTGAGTCAAGAGGTAGTTGAGAAGGACATTAGTAAATATATTAATTTCTGATACGTTGATACCATAAAATTCTGGCATAATTGGGAAAGCGTAGGGCTTTCCCTCTTTTTTTCTCGGAGGTTACTGTGCGGGCTTCTGCAGTTTTAGTTGCGGGAGGAAAAGGAGAGAGGCTGGGCGGACCTGTTCCCAAGCAGTTTCAGCAGGTTGCTGGCAGGATGCTCATCGAATATTCCCTCTCTGTACTCTCCTCCACTCCCTCAGTAGTATCCATAGTCATCGTGGTTCCTCCACTCCTTCCCAGGAACATAGTGGACACTCTTTTTTCTTACAGAAAGGTATCCGCCGTGGTTCCGGGAGGGAAGAGGCGAATCGATTCAGTGATCCTGGGCCTGAAGTCATTGAGGGGGGAGGGGGATGTGATCCTCGTCCATGATGCCGCCAGGCCCCTCCTGGACCGTGATTTCGTGGAGAAGCTGGTTAGGGAAGCAAAGGAGCAGGGTTCTGCAGTTCCCTCCCTTCCCGTATCGGACTCCCTGAAATTATCTGATGACGGGAGGAGTGTAGGGAGTTCGCTAAGCAGGGGGTCCTATTACTATACCCAGACCCCTCAGGCTTTTCGCAGGGAAGTGATCATGGATTCCGCGGGAAAGGCAGAAGAGGCGGATTGGGCCTGCACCGACGAGGCGGAGATGGTTGAGATGGCCGGGTACCCTGTGTTTCTCGTTCCCGGCCAGAGGAATAACGTGAAGGTTACACACCATGAAGATCTTGCATATGTCCGGTCGACCCTCGGTGCCTACACCGGAGATTTCAAAGTCGGCCTTGGATACGATGCCCACCAGCTTGTGGAAGGGAGAGAGCTCTACCTTGGAGGGGTAAAAGTGGAGTGTGAGAAGGGCCTTCTGGGACACTCGGACGGGGATTGTGCACTCCATGCAATAGTGGACGCGCTTCTCGGGGCTTCATCCCTCGGGGATATTGGGGGGCATTTTCCCCCGGATGACGAAGAGTTGAGAGGAATATCCAGCGTGGTAATCCTCGAGGAGATACGTGAGAAGATTCACCGGGCGGGGTACCGGGTGGTGAATGTAGACTGCGTGATCATCTGCCAGAAGCCGAGAATATCAGATTATGCGGGTGAGATGGCCCAATCGATTTCCCGCTCCCTGTCGATAGAAGAGGAGGCGGTATCTGTAAAGGGGAAGAGCACGGAGGGCATGGGTTTCGAGGGGAGCGGTGAGGGGATCTCCTCTATGGCGGTGGTGCTGTTAGAAAAGGTGAAAGGAGAGATGGCAGATGGGGCTTAAAGTGTTCAACAGTCTAGGGAACAGGAAAGAAGAATTCCATCCCATCCACGAGGGTAAAGTAAGGATGTACGTGTGCGGCGTGACAGTGTATGACCTCTGTCATCTTGGGCACGCCCGTGCCAACCTTGTATTTGATTTCATTTACCGATATTTCCTCCACCTCGGATATGACGTTACCTACGTGAGGAACTTCACCGACATTGACGACAAGATCATCAAGAGGGCTCTTGAAGAAAAGGTAGATTTCAGGGATGTGAGTGAAAGGTATATCCAGGCCTTCGGGGAAGACATGGGCCGCCTGGGGCTTCTCGCCCCCACTCTCGAGCCGAGGGCAACGGACCATATTGGTGAAATCATATCCCTTGTGTCGACCTTGGTAGATGGGGGCCACGCTTACGTGGTAGGTGGTGACGTCTATTATTCAGTTGAGACCTTTTCCTTATACGGGTCTCTCTCGGGGAGGAACGTGGAGGATCTTACCGCTGGCGCCCGGGTGGAAGTGGACGAGAGAAAGAGGAACCCCCTCGATTTTGCCCTGTGGAAAAGCAGCAAGGAGGGGGAACCCTCGTGGAATAGCCCCTTTGGGGCAGGGAGGCCGGGGTGGCACATAGAATGCTCTGCCATGTCTATGAAACACCTGGGTGAGACCTTTGATATTCACGGGGGAGGGAAGGACCTTGTGTTTCCCCACCACGAGAATGAAATCGCCCAGTCAAGAAGTGCCACCGGGAAAGACTTCGCAAGGTACTGGCTTCATAACGGTTTTGTGAATATCGACAGGGAAAAGATGTCCAAATCTCTAGGAAACTTCTTCACGATAAGAGAAATCCTGGAGAGGTATCACCCCGAAGTGTTACGCTTCTTCTTTGCTTCCACCCATTACCGGAGCCCCATCGATTTCTCAGACAAAAGTGTCATGGAAGCCAAGGCAGGCCTTGACAGGCTTTACAATTTCCTCGATCGTTTGAACCACCTGAAGGAGGCGGGAGTTGAAGATGCAGGTGGAGAGATTCCCTCGGGCGTGCTGCCGGAGGAGGACCAGGATGTCCTCTTTAAACTTAGAGACACTTTTGAAAAAGCTATGAACGATGATTTCAACACCGCTGCTGCTCTGGGCCACATATTCGATGGGGTGAGACGGATCAACAGGATTTTCCCGGAAGAAACGGGGAAGGATGAAAGCAGTGCGGTTGCCTTCGTAACCCTGGGAAATGAAGTGGTTCGTCTGGCAGGGGCCCTGGGCCTTCTTTCTGACAGCGGGGAGTCCTATTTCCGATATGCAATTGAAGGCTCTCTTAAGGGGAGGGGAGTTGAACTCGATTCCATCCTTGACAAGGTGAGGGAGCGTGAAGAGGCGAGAAGCATGAAGGATTTCCCGAAAGCCGATGCGATCAGGGATGACCTGGGGAGATGGGGTATAATTTTAGAAGATACCCGGTACGGGACTTTCTGGAAATTCAAAGAAGAAGATGCAAACCGGTGATTTTCAACTCTCCACCCCTCTCACGCCTTCGGGAGACCAGCCTGGAGCGATAGGGAGGTTGGTGGATGGGTTGAACTCTAAGTGTCCCCGCCAGGTCCTCCTGGGAGTCACTGGGTCTGGAAAGACCTTTACCATGGCCAGCGTCATTGAAGAAGTGCAGCGCCCCGCTCTCATTCTCGCTCCCAACAAAACCCTGGCAGCTCAGCTCTACATGGAATTCAAGAGGCTCTTCCCTGTAAATGCGGTCGAATATTTCGTGAGTTACTATGATTATTACCAACCAGAAGCCTATCTCCCCACGACAGATACCTACATTGAGAAGGACTCATCCATCAACGACCAGATCGACAAGTTGAGGCACAGCGCCACAAGGTCGATACTGGAGAGAAGGGACGTGATCATCGTTGCCTCGGTCTCCTGTATATACGGCCTCGGATCTCCCGATTACTACAACACAATTGTGATGAGGATCCGGGAAGGAGACGAGATAGGGAGGAATGAGGTAATCCGGAGGCTTGTGGAGATGCAGTACGTGCGGAACGAATACGATTTCTTCAGGGGGGTTTTCAGGGTACGGGGAGACGTAATCGAAGTCTTTCCCTCTTATGAGGATTCACGCGGGTTCCGCATGGAGTTTTTTGGGGACACGGTGGACTCCCTCTCTTTCTTCGATCCCTTGACTGGAAAGAGGGTTTCCCGGGTTGGGAGCAACGTGATATTCCCAGCCAGCCATTACGTTACGCCGGAAGCGGTCCTATCAAGGGCTGTGAAGGAAATCCGTAAAGACCTTGAATTACGGCTCGAAGAGTTCCGGGCCGAGGGGAAACCCCTCGAGGAAGAGCGTTTGAGGCAGCGTATCAATTACGATGTCGAGTTGATGGAACAGATGGGATACTGTACGGGGATCGAAAACTATTCCCGTTATCTTGACGGAAGGGAGCCGGGCAAGCCACCCTACACCCTCCTCGATTATTTTGGTGAGGACTTCCTGGTGTTCATCGACGAGAGCCATATATCGATACCTCAGCTCCATGGAATGTATAACGGGGACAGGTCACGGAAACAGACTCTAGTAAATTTCGGCTTCAGGCTTCCCTCAGCCCTCGACAACAGGCCTCTCAAATTTGAAGAGTTCAATAAGAGTGTGGGACAGGTAATCTACGTGTCTGCTACTCCTGGAGAGTATGAGATGGAAACTTCCGGGGGAATGGTGGCGGAACAGATAATACGGCCCACGGGTCTCCTTGACCCGGTCGTAGAGGTGAGGCCAGCAACTAACCAGATTGATGATCTCATCGGGGAACTGCGCGAGCGGGTTGAAAGGGAGGAGAGGGTCCTCGTTACTACCCTAACCAAGAGGCTTGCGGAGGAGATCACGGAATATTTCAATGATCTCGGAATTTCCACGAGGTACCTCCACTCCGACATTGGCGCCATCGAACGCTTTAACATCATCAGGGATTTGAGGAAGAAGGAATTCGATGTTCTTGTTGGCATCAACCTGCTGCGTGAGGGGCTCGATCTTCCGGAAGTATCCCTTGTGGCAATACTCGATGCTGATCGTGAGGGGTTCCTGAGATCCACCAGGTCGCTCATACAAACCTTCGGAAGATCCTCTAGAAATGTGCGGGGTACCGTTATCCTCTATGGGGATAAGGTGACGGGCTCCATGGATGCTGCCATCACGGAAACGACCAGAAGGAGGGAAAAACAGCTCGAGTACAACCGTGTCCACGGTATTGTCCCGAAATCAATCGTGAAAGGGATAGACGATCCAATTGCTCTTTCTGGAGAGGCCGATTACGTCACTGTTCAAATCGAGGAGGGCGTCAGGCTGGAATCCAGGGGAGAGATCAGGAAACTCGTGACGGAACTGAGAAAGAAGATGCTCAGGTGTGCCAGGGAACTGGATTTCGAGGAGGCTGGCAGACTGAGGGATAGAATAATCGAACTCGAGAACTACGAGGTGAGTACCCTTAAGGGGGCCTCAAGGACCGAGCGGTGAAGGCTTTTAACTTCGATACAATTCCGGAAAAAACAGGAATCTACCTCTTCAAGGATGGAAGGGGAAAGGTCCTCTACGTGGGAAAGGCGAAAAACCTGAAAGCCCGCCTGAGGTCATACCTGCGCCCTGAATCCGATTCCCGGCAGCGGATCGTGTACATGATGGAAGAGGCGGAGGACTACGAGTTTTTCGTTACCTCCAACGAGAGGGAGGCTCTGCTCCTGGAGAACAATCTCATCAAGAAGAAGAGGCCCCCCTACAACGTATACTTCCGGGATGACAAGGAATACCTTTGTCTCAGGATAGACCTCAACGACAGTTTCCCCCGTTTCCGCCTCGTCAGAAAAGTCGAGAAGGACGGGGCAACCTATTTCGGCCCATATTCTTCTGCGAAGCGGATACGTTCCCTCCTGGCGCTGGCAGGAAAACTCTTTCCCATGCGGAGTTGCTCAGATTCTGCTTTCAGGAAGAGAAAACGCCCGTGCATGCAGTACCAGATAAAGCGGTGTCCCGGACCCTGTGTGGGCCTGGTAGGGAGAGAAGAGTACATGGGAATAGTCGCGAAGGCTGTCAAGTTCTTGAAGGGAGATTACGCGTCTATCAGGAAGGAGCTAAGATCCCGGATGAAAGGGTATTCCCGTCGTCTCGAGTATGAGCAGGCCGCTTTAGTAAGGGATATGTTGAGGCTGATCGAAGATCTTTCTACCCGGCAGTCAGTTGTGTTGGGAGCCGTACCCGATTCCGATATCTTCTCCCTCTACCGCGAGGGAACAGAGGGAGCAGTGGCGATCATGTTTCTCAGGAACTTACGGGTTATCGACATGCGCTGTTTCATGATCCACTCGGGCTCGGTCGAGGGGCGGGAACTTCTGGCTTCCATTATTTATGAGTATTACAGGGAAGGGGCTTACCACCCTGATGAAGTGGTGGTACCTCAGAGGATTTACGGAAAGGATGGACTGAGAGAGCTTATCCAGTCACCTGAGGGAAAATTGAAAATAGTGTTCCCACGAAGGGGGAAGCGGCGGGACATGGTTCTTCTCGCGGAAAAGAATGCCAGGGAGTTCTACGTGGCGAGGAAGAAAAAGGAACTTATTTACGAGGACTTGATGGACCGGATGGTGAAGACGTTAAATCTCCAGAACCGTCCCATGAGGATTGAGTGTTTCGATGTATCCCATCACGGGGGGAAACATCCTGTGGGTTCCATGGCAGTGCTGTATGGGGGGGCTCCCTTGAAGGAGGGATACAGGAGATTCAGGATCAAAGGGGTAGAGGGTATCGATGACTATCTTATGATGGGAGAGATAGTGAGGAGGAGGATGGAAAACGCTGGGGAACTGGGGGAGCGGGCTGACCTCATCGTTATAGATGGGGGCAAGGGACACCTGCTTGCGGCAAAGAGGGTCCTGGGACAGATGATGCCACCCGTTGACATCATTGCCATCGCAAAGGAACGGAAGGGTCAGGGAGAGAGGAGGGATGACAGGATATATCTTCCCGGAAGAAAAAACCCTCTGAACCTCAAACCAGAAGACCCCCTTCTCCTCCTGATCAAGCGTGTTCGTGATGAGGCCCACAGGTTTGCCTTAGCCTACCAGAGGGGCTCGGAAAGGCGTGAGAAACTTTCGTCTCTCCTGTCATCCTTTCCGGGGATCGGGCCAATCAGGGTTCAGAAACTACTTTCCTCATACGGTTCCTTGAAAGAGATTATGGAGAGGACCCCCCGGGAGATCAGTGACCTCCTCAAGATTCCACTAAAGCGTTCGTCGGAGTTTCAAAAATATCTGATCCAGGAATTCAAAAGGACGAAGCGATATAGAATCGTCCCTACGAAGGACAAGTAGTCTCCCCAAAAAGGCAATATTATCCGTTGAAACAAATTCCTCCAGCCGTGATCCCTTCTTCCATGTAATTTCTGGCCTTATTCTTGCTTTTTCCTGATGGCATGGAAGGATTCGAAGCCATTCATCTTCTCCGCTTTACTGCCGTCTATGTGCTCGGGTTCATCCTGCCAGTGGCGAACAAGGGGTGGGTACTCACAATCTTTGTATTCCTGGTGGCCCCGGAGGTCATGAGGGGGAAGCGGGTCCACGTTACATTCATCACCCTCTTTTTCATTGCAGGATCTTTCCGGGGGCTTGCAGAAGGTCCCTCCACCCCGGATCGTTCCTTCCTAGAGGGTGGAGAAAGAGTCAGGTGCAAGGGTGTGGTTTCATCTCTTCAGCAATCCGGGCCGCTTGTAAAACTTTCCGTGGAAGGGTGTCGCATCGAGAGGATCGACGGTGTAAGAAGGGAGGAGAATGTCCAGAGGTGTACTGTCAGGTTCTACGGGAACGTTGAATATGTGGAGCAATACCTGAATAGGAAGATTGTCGCCCTTGGCCGTGTGAAGTTAAATGATTTGAGGGGAGGGATGGATTCATTTACCCTGAACTCCTTCCTCAGCAGTTCCCCCTACACGATCGGTTGCAGCAGGAAGAGAATTCTCTTCCTGCCCGGCGTTAAGAACAGAGAATCGTTGATTAGGAGAGCACGTAGCAGGATCATCAGTGCCCTCCGCTCCTCCACGAAATATATGGTGGGTAGGGACTTTGTCATCTCTATTCTAACGGGCATCAGGTCTTACCGGTCTCCCGTAAGAAAAATTCTCAAAAGTGGTGGGCTCGTACATCTCCAGGCGATTTCAGGCCTCCATGTGGGAGCAGCGTTATTCCTCTTTGCTTTCCTGGTCAGGGTTCCCCTGACATTCCTCAATCAACATGGATTGTCATTCGACGCAAATCCGATTACTAACCTTGCAGGTCTTTCGGGGGCTTTTCTCTACGCATGCATGTCCGGGCTCGCAGTTCCCGTGGAACGAGCCTTCTCCATGATTCTTTTTGGCCTGCTGTGGGTTCGGAAAGGGGACCGCAGGTCGTGGACCGAACCCCTCTTCTTTGCCCTCTTCACTGTGGCAATTGCAAACCCGTCATCCATAGTATCCGTATCCCTGGTATTCTCATTTCTCATCACTTTCTTTCTTCTCATGGTTCTCTCCCAGCCTCTCTCCGGTTCACACAAGGCGGTCAAGAAGGGATTTCTGGTAGTGTTTACTGCTTACCTGGTATCAGTCCCCCTATCCGCCTTCTTCTTCCACCATGGCCAGGTGAAAGGGTTCCTTTTAAACGCTCTTTTTGTCCCTCTCTTTACCCCTTTGATAGTATTCTCTCTCTCCTGGGCCCTTTTTACCCTTGTTTTCCCGGCAGCAGGGAAGATTCTAGCAATTCTCCCTGCCGCGGTTGGAGATTACCTTCTACGTGCCGTAAGTGTAGTGGAGTCCATCGTGGGCGGGTGGGTTGAGATGGAGCCGCCCCACTTCGCCCGGGTCCTGATCTTTTTTATTTGTCTTGCCGCCATTATTTGCTGTTCGATTGGTGGGAAGGAGGAAAAGTCCAGTTCATCCTGAAAAGCCCTCTTTCCCCGCCCTCCAGCGGAAAAAGCGGATTGTGTTACCACAAACGTTCTGGTAAACTCTCAAATTGAATTTTATTGAAGCAAATTGAGAAACAAGGCAATTCTATGTCTAAAAAAAGGGTTGTAATCGCCTCCAGTTCGCCAGGAAAAGTCTACGATCTCCTTCCCCTGGAACTTAAGAATGAAATCGAGGTCATATTGAAGGATGATTATACCGATCTGGTGGACCTCCTCTCGCAAGAGGTATGTTCACTTCTGGTAATCTCATCTTTCAACGATGGAAACATATCCTCAGAAAAAGTTTCTGAAATTGTTTCTCTTGCACCGAAAACACCGGTGGTTGTGGTGACGTCAGGGAAATCGGCAGGAAACGGCCGGTCTGACTTTGAAGGTCGGGGAGTTTTGGAAATCGTAGATGAAGAAGACCTTCCCGGGTCGATTTCCGGGATCATCGAGAAGTACATATACTCGGGATATGGCATGCTAAGGAAATGGCCCCTCGAGGAACTCTTCGACTACTGCTTTCCCATAATCACAACTATTGATTACGATCCCTTGTGCCAGACCATCACCGATTATTTTAAGGAAATGTTCATGGCGGAGGCCGGGTTCCTCATTACAAGGCAGGATGGAAGGGGTTCCGGCTTCAAACTTCTCTCCCTCACGGGGATCAATGATGTCAAGGGGCTTGTCGAGTTCCTTGCCAAGAGCGGAGGGCTTTGCGTAGAGGGGTGTACTGATAAAGGGATGGTCTCAACCCTGGATCAATTCTTAGGTGGGGCACCTCCGCAGGAAATCCTGAAAAACTTCAACTCTGTCTTCTCGATCCGCTTTGAGCTCGAGGGGATGCATCCTGTTTACTGCTTTATGTTCATGAAAGCTCCTCCATACGAAGAAGTCCTGGAGGCTGAGCTGATCCAGTTCGTGGCCACGCAGGTCAGGTTCGCCCTGTACAACGCAGAGAAAGGGATAAAAGTTCAGAGTTTGATCTATATCGATGACCTGACGAAACTGTACAACTCCCGTTACCTCAAGGTGGTTCTCGACCGCGAGTTGAAAAGGTCAGAGAGGTATGATATGCCTGTCTCCCTTCTGTTTCTTGATATAGACTACTTCAAGAGGGTAAATGACAGCTTTGGACACCTTGTTGGCTCGAGGGTCCTCTGGGAGTTCGGGACGATTCTTAAGATGTGTGTTCGTGAAACCGACACGGTGATCAGGTACGGAGGTGACGAGTTCGTTGTAATCCTCGTCGAGACGAACCCAGAACATGGGTTGATTGCAGCAGAAAGGATGAGGGTGAGCGTTGAGGAGCATGTCTTCATGAAGGAGGAAGACCTGAACCTGAAGCTCACGGTTTCAATCGGCATCGCTACCTATCCAACCCATGCAAAGGAGAAGAAACAGCTTCTCGAAATGGCAGACAAGGCTATGTACAGGGGGAAGGATACCACGAGAAATGTAGTGTACGTGGCGGATTCCTGATAAATCACAAAAAGGGGAGATTCTTTGAGCGTCCATACCGTACGGGGCATGAAGGACCTGTTGCCTCCGGAATCATCTCTATGGAACTCATTAGGCCAGCGTATGCGGGGTCATTTCTCGGTGCGTGGCTACAGTGAGATCAGAACACCTATTCTCGAGAAATCGGAGCTCTTCCTCCGGAGTATAGGGGAGACCACCGATATCGTTGAGAAGGAGATGTACACGTTCACGGACAAGAGCGGAGAATCGGTGACCATGCGCCCGGAGGGTACCGGCCCCGTCGTGAGGGCGTACCTCCAGAACAGGGGGGCATTTGGCGACAAGCCCGTTCGGCTATTTTACATGGGCCCCATGTTCCGCCACGAGAGGCCTCAGAAAGGCAGGCTGAGGCAGTTTCACCAGGCAGGAGCCGAGGTGCTTGGTTCCGAAGAGCCTTACGTGGATGCGGAAGTGATAATCGCCCTTCACGACCTCTTCGACGATCTCCGAATAGAGGGAGTGTCCCTGGAGGTAAATTCCCTGGGATGTCCCGTATGCCGTCCGGGATATCACGATGCTCTCCACTCATACATCGAAACCAGAATCAGCGGAATGTGCAGCGATTGCCAGAGGAGGTATGACAGGAACCCTTTGAGGGTACTCGACTGCAAATCCGCGCAATGCGGTGAGGTCAAGAGAGAGGCGCCATCAATCCTGGATTTTCTTTGCGGGGATTGCAGGCCCCACTTCGATGAAGTGTGCCGTATTCTGAACAGGAACGGGATAAATTATAAAGTTAACAGCAGAATGGTGCGGGGTCTCGATTATTACCAGCGCACGACTTTTGAATTTATCGCGGATGGATTGGGAGCCCAGAATGCGGTGGCTGCAGGAGGAAGGTACGATGGGCTCGCTGAGATGATCGGGGCTTCCACGGAAGTCCCCGGAGTAGGGTTTGCCATAGGGATCGAGAGATTGATCCTGCTTATCCCGAAAGAGGGGATCACGGGGAAGGACAAAGGTGTATCTGTATTCCTTGTGGTCCAGTCTCCCTCATTCATTGATTCGGCTTACAGTCTAAAGAGGAAAATAGAGGGGAAGGGCATTTCCTGCCATATGGATTATGGAAGCCGGTCAATGAAGAGCCAGATGAGGAAGGCCAACCGGATAGAGGTGGCATACGCGGTAATTTTCGGTGAAGGTGAGATGGCGAGAGGATGCGTAACCGTTAAGGAAATGGGCGGGGGGTCGGAAGAGGAAGTTTCCCTGGACCATGTGCTTTCCCGCATTATGGATAATGGGTAGCGATGAGGAGGAATAAGTTTGGAACCCTTCAACAGTGATATGAAAAGGACGAATTCTTGCGGGTCCCTCACTTCGGAGGATGAGGGAAAGCGGGTTACCCTGTGCGGATGGGTCCGCAGGAGGAGGGACCACGGGGGTCTCATTTTTATTGATCTCAGGGACAGGGAGGGGCTCAGCCAGGTCGTGTTCAACCCCCAGGTGAGTAAGGATGCCCATGTTCGGGCTGACCGGGTGAGAAACGAATATGTACTTTCAGTATCGGGCACCGTTTCGAGGAGGCCCGATGGAACGATAAACCCCAATCTGAAAACCGGTGAGATCGAAATTACCGCGGACGAGATCCATGTGCTTAACGAATCTGGTGTGCTTCCATTCCTTCCTGATGAGGAAGGAGACCTGGCGGAGGATCTCCGCCTCAAATACCGATACCTGGACCTTCGAAGGCCCCTTGTACAGAAAATTATCATGAAGCGTAGTGAGATTGTCCGATCTACCAGGGGCTTCTTCGCGGACAGAGGGTTTCTGGAGATCGAAACTCCCTTTCTGACAAAGAGCACGCCTGAAGGAGCGAGGGACTATCTCGTCCCGAGCAGGGTGAACCCGGGGACCTTTTACGCCCTTCCCCAATCCCCACAGCTTTTCAAGCAGATTCTCATGGTATCTGGATACGAGCGCTATTTTCAGATAGTTAAATGCTTCAGGGATGAAGACCTGCGGGCAGACAGGCAGCCCGAATTTACGCAGATTGACCTGGAAATGTCCTTCGTGGACATGGAAGATATATTTTCCGTGATGGAAGGGTTCATGGAGAGACTGTTCACCGAGGTTCTTTCTGTAAACCTGGAACTTCCCTTCCCGAGAATCTCCTACAGGGATTCCATGGACAGGTTCGGTACGGATAAACCAGATACCCGGTTCGGGTTGGAGATAGTAGATTTTTCAGATGTCCTTGAGGGATGCGGATTCAAGGTTTTCAATGATGTCCTCAAAAAGGGAGGAGTTGTGAGGGGGATTGTGGGGCCCCGCATGGGTGGGATCTCCAGGGGGGAAATAGACTCCATCACGGAAGTTGCCCGAATCGGCGGCGCAAGGGGGCTCGCCTATATCAAAATTACAGGTGATGGTCTCGTGTCCCCAATTGTGAAATTTTTCGATGAGGAAACTCTTTCATCCATCAGGGAAAGATCGGGAGGCCAGGAAGGTGACATGATCTTTTTCGTAGCAGACAACTTGAATGTTGTCTGCGATTCCCTTGGCCGCCTGAGAAATCATTTTGCGAAAGAGCTGGGTTTGGTTTCCGGAGATGAGTACAAGTTCCTTTGGGTGACGGATTTTCCGCTCCTAACGTTTGATGAGGATGAGAAGCGGTACATGGCGATGCACCACCCCTTCACTTCCCCCTATCCCGAGGACATTGAATTTTTAGAGAAGGATCCTCTTAAGGTGCGGGCCATGGCTTACGACCTGGTACTCAACGGGTCAGAAGTGGGTGGTGGCAGCATAAGGATTCACCGGGGTGATATCCAGAGGAGGATGTTTAAACTCCTGGGGATCGGGGGGGAAGAGGCAGTTCTGAAGTTTGGATTTCTTCTCGATGCGCTGAAGTACGGGGCACCTCCCCACGGGGGGATTGCCCTTGGCCTCGACAGGCTCGTCATGATCATGACAGGAGCCCATTCGATACGGGATGTGATCCCCTTCCCCAAGACACAAAAGGCTGTTTGTCTCATGAGCGGGGCACCCTCTTTTATAGAGGGAAAACAGCTTAGGGAATTACATATAAAACCTGTAAAATAAGAAATCTGTTTGAAAACTGGTAGTTTCGTGTTGACTGGGACCTGGGACCTGGAAACTGGGAACTATCATTGATGGATGGTAATTCCGAATTCTGAATTCCTAAGAAAACCTACAATATAGTTCAGAGTTCCGTGTTCAAAGGGAAAACTCAAATAATAGTTCCTAGTTTCTGGTTCCTAATTCCTAGCTAAATTCGAAATACTAAGCACGAAACTCTAAACAAATTTTAATTTCTAAATACAAATGACCAAAACAAAGTCATATTAGATTGTTGGTTTTGTTTTGAATTTTGGTGATTCGAATTTGTTTAGGATTTCGGATT
>CAYSOQ010000007.1:0-15013 GCA_964432685.1 uncultured bacterium | reverse complement strand
CAGGCAATAAAGGACGCTCCCCGCCTGTCGAAGGTAACATACGAGCGGCCCGGGAAAAAGGGAAGCCCCACAGTCTTTAAGATTACCGCGAAAGACCCCAACAATATCCTCTCCTACCAGGTAGTGGGGGTAAACGTTAAAACGGGGGAAGCCTTCCGCCTGTCCCCCCCCGAATCGGTTTACCCATGGACCAGGAATTATCCCCAGGGGGTGTACAAACTCACCTACAACGGGAAGGGGAGGCCCTTCGACCCACATGAATGGTATTTCCTTGCGGCAAACAACCGCTGCTATACATCGAATATCCTTGGTTTTCCATTCAATGAGAAGGGAGTCCTGAAAGTTGACCTCTCTGCCCCTCCCGTAAGGATCGCAGGAGAGCTTCAAAAGGGCCATTCTATGGGAAGGGCGGGCCTGGGAAAGAAAGTTTTCAATGACAACTGCGCTATTTGCCACTACGGAGACAGGGAAAAGATGAAGGTAGGCCCCGGCCTGAAAGGGTTATTTAAAAACCCGCTAACTCCTGCGAGAATGCTGCCGGCCACGGAAGAAACGATAAGGAAGCAGATACTGAAAGGGGGAATCGCAATGCCCCCTTACAGTCACATCAAGGGGGAAGAACTCGAATCACTGATAGATTATCTCAAAACCCTTTGAGAAACTGAAATATTCCGGGAAAGTTTCCGGTCTCATCTATGTTTAAAGGAGGGTTTCCTCTTCTCGAGGAAGGCATTGACTCCCTCCATGGCATCCTCCGTAGTCGCGGCGAGTCCCAGGAGGGATGCCTCATGTTCAAGGGCTTCCGCCTGGGTCATTTCGAGTCCCCGCTGGACAGAGTCGATGCAGATTTTAATGGCCACCCTCGACTTACGGGCTATTTTCTTCCCGATGGCTTCCGCAGCAACCATGAGTTCCTCGCCGGGAACCACGGCATTCACGAGACCGATCCGAAGGGCTTCTTCCGCACCGATCATATCCCCCGTAAGGATCATCTCCAGGGCCTTCTTCTTCCCCACCTGTCTGGGAAGTCGGGCTGTCCCTCCCCAGCAGGGGTTGAACCCGAGATTTATCTCAGGTTGACTGAAACGGGCAGAATCGGCTGCAATCGCGAGATGGCACGCCTGTGTAATCTCCGATCCACCCCCCAGGGCATACCCGTTCACCGCCGCAATAACGGGTTTCCCGAGTGCCTCTACCTGCGATATGAGTTCCTGGCCCCCCCTGGCGAACTCATCTTTTGCCGCAACGGGCCCTTTCTCGAAGCTGGCCTTGATCTCACTGATATCTCCTCCCGCGATAAACGCCTTTCCTCCCGCCCCCGTCAGGATCACTACGCTCACGGAATCATCTCCCTTTGCCTGTTCCAGGGCGTGAGATAGTTCCCCCTTCGTCTCCCCGTTGAGGGCATTCATCACCTTCGGCCGATTGATGGTAATCCTCGCCATCCCCTCCTTCACCTCGTAAAGAATATTATTGTATTCCATGGTCACCTCCTGTCTTTACCCACCTTCATTCCGCTTTGAAAGCTTCTCCACGTATTCTATCAATGCACCCATGGTGCAGTCGAGGAGCTCTTCTTCCCTCTCCATCGTATAGATCAGGGCGGCACCTATCATGCCCCCGTAAATCAGGTGGGAAGCCTCCCTGGGAGACACCCCCTCCCGTAACTCCCCCCCATCTCTCGCAGCACTCAACAACCTCTGAATCATCGCTCTTAGGGCATGGAACCCCTTATTCATCCCATTTGCGAGTTCAGGCGAGATTTGGGAACGGTCAAGGGTAAGTGCCACGAAAATACACCCTCCGGGAAGCTTAACCTTATCCTTTAAGTAGCGGTTCCCGTAATTTTCAAGGAATTTTCTCAATTTTCCGAGGTTCGTGGGGATCTCATTTAAACCCTCTAGATTTCTCTCCCTCCAGATTCGGCGCCCCTCGAGTGAAACGGCCCTAAGTAGATCGTCCTTTGAGTCAAAATGGTTGTAAAATCCTCCTTTAGAGGCTCCCGATTTGATAAGTATTTCCTCCATCGAAGTTCTGGAGTATCCATTTAATGACATTAGCTTTAAACTTTCACTGATTATCTTCTTTTTAAGGCTCAACATGATATTATATCCCTAATATTAGGAAACAGACCGGTCGGTTTGTACGATTTATCTTATTATTAATTTCCTTGCATGTCAAGTGGTAGGAAAAAGGGACATGCCCTGTACCTTTTTCCGCGCATCCTCAACCACCAGAAGGGTGGTATCCATCCCTGAATCCGATTTTCATTTGTCCCTTATTGGGGTCACCTGTTCAGGGAAATGTTTTTCCGTAGATAAATAAAGTTTTTCCCATTCCCCTTCCCCCCGCTCTCTTCAAATTTTTCAACCTATTGAAATGACTTTACATTATCATTTCTCCCGATGGCACATATATTGCCTTAAATATGATTAGAACTTCAAGGAGGTGAGAGAATCATGAGGAAAAGGACTCTTGTGGACAAGTTCCTCGCCCGCTACCGCCTGGCACGTCTAAATAGGAGACTCAGGAAGGTAAAAAAGGAGATACATCTTCTCGAGAAGAAACGAGTTGGCCTCCTCCCCGTAAAGATCCGCTGAAAGCCTTGTGCCTCAGAGAATTATGGAGAGGATGGATAGTTCCGCAAAATGCAAGAGACCACCTGGGAAGATTCCGAAGTTGATCACTCCGAGAACAGCAGCCACCAAAGCAAGGGTAACGGCTATTCCTGGAAAACGAAGGGGCTCTGGTTCCCCCTCTTCGCCAACCATGTACATGTAGACAACCACCCTCAAGTAATAGTAGATCGAAACGGCACTGTTCAGAACTCCAATAATTGCGAGCCAGATGTACCCCTGCTTGACCGCGGCGGAGAAGAGATAAAATTTCCCAACGAAACCTGCAGTGGGCGGTATTCCCCCAAGGGATAATAGGAATATGAGCATCAAGGCCCCGAGTGCAGGGTATCTGAGCCCCACACCCCTGAATTGGTCGATATGGAATCCCTCCTCCTCCTTCCGGCAGATGATCATAGCCACGGCAAAGGCACCTATGTTCATCAGAGAATAGGCCAGGAGGTAGAACATCCCCGCCTGGGCTCCCAGGATGTCACCGGAGACGAGGCCCACGAGAATGTATCCCGCGTGGGCGATGCTGGAATATGCAAGCATCCGCTTCACGTTATTCTGCACGAGTGCCGAGATATTCCCCACTGTCATGGTGAGGACCGCGATCACCCAGAGACCCTTCCACAGATAGAAATGGAGCCCGGGAAGTGTCAGGTACAGCACCTTTATTAGAGCCGCAAACGCAGCGGCTTTAGGCCCTGCCGACATGAATGCAGTTACTGGAGTAGGTGCGCCCTGGTAGGCATCTGGAGTCCACATGTGGAAGGGAACCAGGGACGCCTTGAAGGCGAACCCCACCAGGATGAGGGCCACTCCTCCCATGAACATGGGGGAGAATGTCCCCTTCGAAAGAACATCCTTCATGGCATAAAGGTTCGTGGTGCCTGTAGAAGCATAAAGGAGGGCCATACCGTAAAGGAGGAAACCCGTCGCGAAAGATCCGAGAATGAAATATTTCATCGACCCCTCGACGGAGGATACCCGCTTCCTGTCAAATCCCACGAGGACATATATGGGAATCGAAAGTAGTTCGAGACCGAGGAAGAGGGCCATCAGGTCCGCCGCCTTTGCCATCACCACCATCCCCACAGCGGAGAGAAGAAGAAGGGCATAGTATTCTCCCTCCTGTATCCCCTCCCGTTCGTTGTAAGAGCGTGAGAGCATGATCGTTAGGAGGAGGGCAACGAGGATAACGAGGGTGAAGAATGCACCGAAATAATCCATTTCGATCATCCCGAAAAAGGCTTTCACCTTCACTGATCCCACGAACTTCAGGGCAAACATGGATGCAATTACCCCTGCGGCAGCTATGCCCGCATTGGCTCCCCTGTTTTCTTCCGGAAGGAAAAGATCGTAGATAATAATGAGAAGAGCAGTTACCACGAGGATCGATTCAGGAAGGATGGCTCTCATGCTTATGTATGCAGTGTGCAGGTCCATATTACGCCTTCTCCCTTACTTCTTCTCTTTACCGTTACTGAAATAGCGGGCCACGATCCGTTCGTGGTAGGGAAGTTCCACATGGGTCATTTCCATCTTGCCTCTAACATCCTCGAGGAGGCGGGTGACGGATGCATCCATTTTCCTCAGGAATGGCTGTGGATATACTCCTATCCAGACGATGAAGACCAGTATGGGTAGCATATAGGCTATCTCCCGGAGGTTCATGTCCTTGATCCTCTCATTCTCTTTATTTGTCACCTCCCCGAACATGACGCGCTGGAACATCCAGAGCATGTAAACCGCCGCCAGGATCACCCCTGTGGCAGCGAGAATTGCAAAAAACTTGTTCGCTTTGAATGCCCCGAGAAGGATCAGAAACTCTCCTACGAACCCGTTCAGGCCCGGGAGGCCGATGGAAGAGAGTGTGACAATCATGAAAGTGGTGGCAAAAATGGGAACCACCTTCGACAGCCCACCGAAATCTTCTATTAGGCGCGTGTGCCTCCTCTCGTAGAGAATCCCTACGATCAGGAAGAGCGCCCCCGTGGATAAGCCATGGTTCACCATCTGGATCAGCCCTCCCTCGATTCCCTGAATGTTTAATGCGAACAGGCCGAGCATGACAAAACCCAGGTGGGAGACGGAGGAGTAGGCCACCAGCTTCTTCACATCCTTCTGTACCATGGCAACCAGAGCCCCATAAATGATCCCGATCACCGCCAGGGTGGATACAACCGGAACCATGTCGAAAGTCGCCTGGGGGAACAGGGGAATCGCAAACCTGAGGAATCCGTAAGTCCCCATCTTGAGAAGAACGGCCGCAAGGATGACCGAGCCTGCGGTAGGGGCCTCCACGTGGGCATCAGGGAGCCACGTGTGGAAGGGGAACATGGGAACTTTGAATGCAAAAGCTAGAAAAAATGCGAAGAACATATATAGCTGCAGTTTCACCGGGATGGAGAGATGGTAAAGCTCCAGAAGATCTAACGTGTACACTCCCGTAACCTTCTTGTTATAAAAATAGAGTGCCAGGATCGCCACGAGCATGAGGACCGATCCTGCCATGGTGTATAAAAAGAACTTGATTGCCGCGTAGATCCTCCTCTTTCCCCCCCAGATGCCGATCAGGAAGTACATGGGAATGAGCATGAGCTCCCAGAAGATGTAGAAAAGGAAAAGGTCCAGCGCAAGGAAGACACCGAGCATCCCCGTCTCGAGGAGGAGCATGAATATCATGTATTCCTTTACCTGCTTCCTGATATAGGAGTATGAAGCCAGGATCGTGAGGGGCATGAGGAAGGTAGTGAGCATCACAAGCCAGAGGCTGATCCCGTCGATTCCAAGGTAGTATTGGATCCCGTACCCGGGTAGCCACACGCGCTTTTCCGCCATCTGCATGATCGAGAGGTTCCCATCAAACCGGTTAAGAATGAAAAGTGAGAGTACGAATGTGGCGAGGGTAATGGCGAGGGTACAATCCTTGATTGCCCGCTCTTTCCTCCCGGGGATAAAGAAGAGCACCACTATTCCCGCCAATGGGAGAAAAAGCATCAGCGAAAGTATAGGAAATCCGAGTATATTCATTTATCGACTCTCATTTCATTACTATCCAAAGAGGAAATACCCCAACAGAAGTACAACCCCGAGCAGGAGAGAAAAGGCATAGTTCTGGACAAACCCCGTCTGAAGACGCCGGATCAACTGCCCGAATCCGAGAAATACCTTCCCAATTCCATTTACTATCCCATCGATAATCAGAGCATCGAACCATTCCCACAAGAAGAGAGAAATCCGGTAGAGGGGCATTATGATCACCGAAAAATAGATTTCATCAACGTAATACTTGTTCAGGACTGCCTGGTAGAGACCCGGGTACCTGTCAGCCAATTCTCCAGGTTTTTCAGGTTCTTTCACGTAGAACCGGTAGGCAATGTAAATTCCGGACAATGCGACGAGGACTGCTAAGAGCATCAGGCCAAGTTCAACGGACAGGGGGAAAGCATGGTGAACCACCTCTCCCCCTCCGTGAGGAAACCGTGAAAACACGGGCTCGAGAAAGGTTTCGAACCGGTTGGCCCCCCCGAGTACATGGGGGATTCCCACGAACCCTCCCACGACGGATAGTAATGCGAGGATCACGAGAGGGATGGTCATCGATTTCGGCGATTCGTGAACGTGTGCCTCCACTTCCGGGTCCATGCGCGATTCCCCGAAGAAAGACAAAAATATTATGCGAAACATGTAGAAGGCGGTGATCAAGGCCGCGAGTGTACCCACAAACCAGAGCCCCTTACTCCCTAGTGGGGATGAAAAGCTTTTCCACAGAATCTCGTCCTTCGAGAAGAAACCGGAAAAACCGGGTATCCCCGAGATGGCAAAAGTTGCCAATAAAAGCGTCCAGAATGTCACGGGCATATATTTCTTCAATCCCCCCATTTTCCTCATATCCAGTTCTCCCGAGAGGGCATGCATGACGGATCCCGATCCCAGGAAGAGAAGGGCTTTGAAAAACGCGTGGGTCATGAGGTGGAAGATCCCCGCCGCGAAGGCTCCCACTCCACAGGCTAGAAACATGTAGCCCAGCTGGGACACAGTGGAGTAAGCGAGAACCCTCTTCATATCGTTCTGGGCCATGCCGATAGTTGCCGCAAATATGGCCGTCACAGCTCCCACAACCGCCACCACCATCATCGTGGTGGGCGCCATCAGGTAGAGTGCGCTGGACCGTGCGATCATGTAGACCCCGGCTGTCACCATGGTTGCCGCGTGGATGAGGGCAGAGACGGGTGTTGGCCCTTCCATCGCATCCGGGAGCCATACATATAGAGGAATCTGTGCCGATTTTCCCATGGCACCCACGAAAAAGAGCATTGTAATCGCAGTAATTACTCCCGTCGAGAGAGCCCCCTCCAATGCCAGGGAGGTTGCCTTCCCGAATACCTCGTTGAACCCGAGTGAACCGAAGGTCCAGAAAGTCAGGAACATGCCGAGCAGAAAACCGAAATCTCCCACTCTGTTCACGATGAAGGCCTTCTTGCCCGCATCGGATGCGGACTTTTTCTCATACCAGTAACCGATGAGCAGGTAAGAGCATAGGCCTACTCCCTCCCATCCCACGAAGAGAAGAAGGTAGTTAGACGCCAGAACGAGGATGAGCATGGCGAAGGTAAAGAGGTTCAGGTATACGAAGTAACGGGCATAAGCCAACTCGTGTGCCATGTAACCCGTGGAGTAGACGTGAATCAGAAAGCCCACTCCCGTCACCACGAGAATCATGACGGAGGAGAGTGGGTCGAGGTAGAGGGAGCAGGGTGCGCTGAAGGCCCCTGCCTGTATCCAGGTGAACAGGTCCACCTTGAATATGCGCTCATCCGGCGGATGTGAAATAAGAGAAATTACGCACAAAAGTGAAATCAGGAATGAAAGCCCAACCACACCGGGGCCTATGAAGCTCACAACTTTTCGATAGAAGGCGTGGAAGAGGGGATCATCATGGGGACCGTGACCCTCAATCTCGCCTGCATGGCGCGCGAGGAGCAGGGGCCTCTCGGCAACGAGGGCGATAATAGCGTTGAGAATGACTCCCGCGAGAGGCAAGAGCGGTATGAGCCAGATATATTCAGTCATCCACAGGTCCTTTACCCTTTAATGTTTCAACGAATTATGTTCCGACAGGTCCACTGTCTCCCTGTGCCGGAACATGGCGATGACTATTGCAAGCCCCACAGCAGCTTCTGCGGCAGCTACAGTCATCACCATGAAAGCGAATACATTTCCACCGCTGTCACCCAGGTATGATCCCGCCGTGACGAACACTATGTTCACGGCGTTTAGCATTATCTCGATACTCATCAGTATGATGAGGATATTCTTCCTCGCCACCACACCCACGACGCCGGTACCGAACATGAGTGCGCTGAGTATGTAGTAGTAAGTAGGAGATATCATCTCAGTTTCCTATCCTTTCTTCCTCGCCATGATAATCGCGCCCACGATTGCGGTGAGAAGTAGCACCGATGTGATCTCGAAGGGGAAGATGTACGTGGTAAATAGCGCTTTTCCCACTGCCTTCACGCTTCCCACGTCCACAGCGCTTCCCGCAGGGAGTGAGTGCCGGCTTCCTGCAACGGCACCCTCCAGCATGAGGAGCCCTGCGGCCAGGACACCAAGGCCCTGGGCAAGTGTCGGTTTTTGCACGGGAATCATGGCGTCGGGTACGTTAAGGAGCATAATGACGAAGACGAAAAGAACCACCACCGCCCCTGCGTATACGATAATCTGAATCACCGCAATGAAGTGAGCCTCCCGCAACACGAAAAGAGCCGCCACTGCGAATAGCGTCAGGATGAGGAACATGGCGCTCGAAATGGGGTTTTTCCGTGTCACCACCATTATGGATCCCCCAAGGGCTACGGTTGCGAATATGATGAACATCAATAGTTCCACGATTTCCTTCCAGCCTCAGTCTGACAACAGCATGTCAATGGAGTAAACGAGATCCCTCCTCTTCCTTTCAGGAAGGGTGTACCACCCCGTATCCATCCGTATAGCATCCTCCGGGCACGCCTCCACACACATTCCACAGAAGACGCACCTCAACATATCGATATCGAAACGAACCGGGTACTTCTCGATCGCCGGGTCCGGGTGTTCCCCCGCCTCGATTGTTATGCAACTTGCCGGGCACGCCGTAGCACAGCAGAAACAGGCCACGCACTTAGGGGTCCCCTCCAGCCTCTTCGTCAGTCGGTGCCTGCCTCTAAAACGGGGAGGGACAGGCCTCTTAACCTCAGGGTAGTCGATGGTGGGAATCCTCCTGGGATTCGTCACATTGGAGACGAAGTGGTTTATCGTCACGGAGAGGCCCTTCAATATTTCCACGAGATATATCCTCTCGGAAAATGGCATCTTGTCCGGCTTCTTCATAATTTTTATTCCGATCATGTTACCCCTTCCCCCAGATTGAATTGTTCCTGGATCCCTCTTACACTTACCGCTGCACAATCCATCATGATCCTCCCCCGTGTATCAGGAGCAGAACAACCCCCGTCAGGAAGATGTTCGCCAGCGCGAGGGGAAGGAGCACCTTCCAGCCCAGGTGCATCACCTGATCATACCGGAACCGGGGAATAGTCCAGCGAACCCAGATGAAAAACCAGCAGAAGAACAACACTTTTACCACAAAGGCGCCCACCTGCATCAGGGTCACCAGCACAGAGGGCAAATGAAGAGCAAAACTTCCCAGATGGAACCCATCTCCCTGAAGGAAGGGAATTTGCCAGCCGCCGAAGAATAGTGTGGCAATGAGTCCACTCGCTACGACGATGTGGACATACTCCGCTAGAAAGAACATGGCAAACTTGAAGGATCCGTACTCCGTGTGAAAGCCCGCCACGAGCTCCGATTCCCCCTCAGGGAGATCGAAGGGTATCCTGTTTGCCTCTGCAAAGACCGCAACGAGGAACAGGATGAAGCCCAGTGGTTGGACCACAACTCCCCACCTCGGAATGAACCCAAAAATCATCTCCCCCTGGGCCCTCGCAATATCAGAGAGGCTCACTGACTCGAATACCATGAGGAGCCCTATGATGGAGAGGCCCATGGAAACTTCGTAACTGATCATCTGAGCGGAGCTTCTCAACCCACCCAGGAGGGAGAACTTATTGTTTGAAGCCCATCCAGCTAAGATGATCCCGTACACAGTGAGGGATGAGAGGGCGAACACGTAGAGGAGCCCCACGTTCAAATCTGCCACCTGGAGGGGGACTTTCCTCCCGAATATGGACACTGTATCTCCAAAGGGGATTACTGCGAAGGTCAATAAAACAGGGGCCATTGCAAAAACCGGGGCCATCTTGTAGAAGGGGGCATTCGCCTCATCGGGGATGAAATCCTCTTTGAATAGAAGTTTCACCGCATCCGCCAGTGGATGGAAGAGTCCGCCGAGGGTCACACCGAAAATATCCGCCTTTGACGGGCCCATCCTGTCCTGGATGAAGGCGGCTCCCTTTCGCTCGGCCCATACCAGCACGGGCACCATGGCCAGCACAAAGGTGAGCATGATGACGATCTTTACGAGTATGATGAGAAGGTCTATCAACATGGATTACACCTTTTCCCCCACCAGGGTTCCGTAATACCCGATAGATGCATAGGTGAGCCCTCGATAGAAAGGCACCCTTTCCGCCATCTCCATGAACACCTCTTCGCTGCATTTGAATCCTCCTGGTGATCCGAGCTTCCCGGCCAGCTCCTCGAGGATCCATATGTCCTCCCTGGCTCCCTCCGCGGGGCTGACAGCCCGGAAGAATCGCTGGACCCTCCCCTCGAAGTTTGTGTAGGTCCCTTCTCTCTCTGCGAAGGAGGCAGAGGCCAGGACCACGGAACTCCTCTCAGAGAGGGGGCTCTCGTTGGGAGAAATATTCACCACGTAGCCGACCTTCGTAAGTACCTCATCCAGGCCTGCCCCATCCATTCCCCCCAGTTGTGAACCCACTACGATGAGTGCTTTGATCTCTCCCTTTCTCGCGGCTCCCAAAATACCCTTATAATCGAGCCCTCCTTCCCCGGGGCCTATACCTAGTTCCAGGGCCCCCTTCGTGTTCGGGTTTTTGTCTTCCATGACCAGGAATTCATCGTGATAGGGGTCACCATTATTATCCGTTGTGATGCCGAGGTTTTGAGTCCCCACGCCCTCCCGGGCGAGGCGTTTTGTCAGGTAGAGTTCCTCGTTAGAGGAGGCAGGTGATGCGATCACCCCTACAGATTCCGGGCCATGAGCGGCAATGACTCCTTTGATCCTCTGGGCTACGGTATAGGTAATGGCATCCCAATCTCCCCGCCGGCCCCCCCCCTCTTCCCGCCAGTAGGGGTACTCCACCCGGTTCTCATTCGCTCCAGTGTAGATGAGGCGACCGATATCGCACATCCATATACCGTTTACCTCGTCATTGAGGCTCGGTTTCAGCCTGTACACCCTGTCTCCCCGGTAATGGATCTCCATGTTGCATCCCCGGGCACATCCAGGGCAGATGGATTTCGCCGCTTTCATGAACCATACCCTGCACTGGAAGCGGAACTCCTTTTCCGTTAGGGCGCCGACAGGGCATATGTCGGCAAGGTTCCCCGTGTATCTGTTTGCGAGGGGTTTCCCCGGGTAGATGTCGATCCTGGACCGCGCGCCCCTGCCGAATATGTTCATCTCATCCGTCCCCAGGATCTCCCTCAGATAACGGATGCACCGCGTACACAGGATACAGCGCTCCGAATCGAGCATGATGAGGCCACCTATGTGCTTTGCCTTCTCCTTGTGGACCTTGTCCTCGAGGGCAAAACGGCTCGTTTCCAGACCGTACTCCATGTAGTAGTTTTGCAGGCCGCACTCTCCAGCCTGATCGCAGACAGGGCAATCCACTGGATGGTTCAGGAGGATAAACTCGAGGACCCCCTTCACTGCATTCCTCACACGCTCAGTATCTGTCCTGACCACCATGCCGTCCTGACAGACGGTAGAGCACGCGGTCTGTAGTTTCGGAACCTTTTCCAGTTCCACCAGGCACATCCTGCAGTTCCCCGCAATGGATAAGCGCGGATGGTAGCAGTAATGGGGGATTTTTATCCCCAACCGCTGTGCCGCCTGGAGAACCGTCGTTCCCCTTTCAACCTCTATATTCTTTCCGTTTATCGTTACTTCAGGCATTCAATAGTCTCCAAATACATTGAAGTTTCATGCAAATCGATAATCCTTTTCGCCGTTGCTTTTCCTCGGAATTAGGAACCAGGAATTCGGAACTATCGAGATTTCCTCTACCCTGAACTGGTTTTGATTCATATGTGTATCCCATTATCGAGGCATTTTTTGTGCTCTATATGGTATTCGAACTCTTCCCGGAATTTCGCGAGGAAGGACATGGCGGGCATCCCTGCCGCGTCCGCCAGGGGGCAAATGGTCTGACCCATCATGTTCCCACACAGGTCCTCAATCAGCTCCAGGTCTCCCTCCTGGCCATTCCCTTTCTCGATTCGGCTCACAATCTTCTTGAGCCACTCCGTTCCCTCCCTGCAGGGGCTGCACTGGCCGCACGACTCGTGGGCGTAGAACTCCACGAGAATCTCCAGAGCCCTGACCATGCAGACCCCCTCCGGGATCACAATGACTCCTCCCGAACCGGCCATCGAACCTGCCTTCATGAGGGAATCGAAATCGGCCGGGACATCGATCTCTTCGGGCCTGAGAACGGGCGTTGACGAGCCCCCGGGGATCACTGCTTTCAAATTCTTCCCCTCCTTCACCCCCCCGCCATGATCAAATATGATCTCACGCAGGTTTGTGCCCATGGGAAGCTCGAACACCCCCGGTTTCTCCACATATCCCGACAAGCCGAAAAGGCGGGTCCCCCCATTCTTCTCCGATCCCAGGGATGCGAACTTTTCCCCTCCCTCGCTGATGATGTAGGGTACGTCCGCAATAGTTTCTACGTTGTTCACAATTGTGGGCCCCCCGAAGACACCCACCTGTGCGGGGAAGGGAGGTTTCAACCGAGGCTGCCCCTTCTTCCCTTCCAGCGATTCGATTAAGGCCGTCTCCTCGCCGCAGATGTACGCGCCGGCTCCCCTGTGGACATATACGTCCAGATGGAACCCACTCCCCATGACATCCTTCCCAAGAATTCCTTCCCTGTATGCTTCCTCTATTGCTTCCTCCATTATCCTGGTAGGTGTTACGAACTCTCCCCGAATGTATATGTAGGATAAGTGTGCCCCGATCGCGTACGATGAGATGATGATCCCCTCAAGGAGCAGGTGAGGGCCCCTCTCCATGATGAGGCGGTCTTTGAATGTCCCCGGCTCCCCCTCATCCGCGTTGACTACCAGGTATTTCGGCATACCTGACTCTTTCGGGATAAACCCCCACTTTACCCCCGTAGGGAACCCTGCTCCCCCCCTTCCTCGAAGGCCGGAACTCTTCACCTCTTCTATGATTTCATCTGCGGGTATGGACAGGGCCCTTTTCAGCGCGCTGTAGCCATCCCTCTCCCGGTAGCCGTCTATGTTACGATACTCGTCCAGGTGAAAATATTTGGTCAATACCTTTTCCATCGTCCCCATCAACCCCTACTCAAAGCCATCCAGGATCTCATCAACCCTCTCTTCTGTGAGGTTCTCGTAATAATCATCATTTACCTGCATCACCGGAGCTGTTCCACACGACCCGAGGCACTCAACGAGGGATAGGGTAAATTTCCCGTCAGATGTAGTCTCCCCAGTTTCGATCCCCAGTTTTCCCGAAATGTGTTCGATAATCATCTTTGCCCCGAGAAGGGAGCAGGAAATATTTTTACACACCTGGATATGATACTTCCCCACAGGCTCCCTGTTGTACATGGTATAAAAGGTCGCGATCCCGTAGATCCTCGCGGGGGAAAACCCAAGAAGTTCCGCCACATATTCCGCTACTTCAGGAGAAATGTACCCGAACTCCCTCTGGGCAAGGTGGAGCACAGGAAGGATGGCCGCTTCCTTCGTGGGATACCGTCCGAGGATCTCCTCGACTTCCCCTCTCACATTTAAATCAAACTCTACTGGCATAGCTCTTCTCCCTACCTGTCCAGTTCCCCTGCGATAATGTTTATACTCCCCAGAATGGCGATGGCATCCGCGATCATGTGCCCCCTGACCAGTTCAGGGAAGCCGCTGTAAATGGCGAAACAGGGTGGCCTCACTTTGATCTTGTACGGCCCCCCGCCCCCCCTGCTGACGATGTAGAAGCCCAGTTCTCCGTTGGCTGCCTCCGTTGCATGATACACCTCCCCCCGAGGAACCTGGATCCCTTCCATGATTATCTTGAAATGGTTCATGAGTGCTTCTATGCTCGAGTACACATCTTCCTTCGGGGGGAGGGACACCTCTGGATTTTTTACGTTGATGGGGCCTCCAGGCAACTGGTCGAAAGCCTGCTCCAGGATAGAAATGGACTGGCGCATCTCCTCCATCCTTACCAGATACCTGTCATAGGTATCCCCATGTTCTCCCACTGGAATATCGAAGTCAAACCGGTCGTAGACGAGGTAGGGTTGGCCCTTGCGCACATCGTAGGGGACTCCCGCTGCCCTGAGGCAGGGACCGGTAAAGCCGAACTCCATGGCATCCTCTTTTGAGATGGCACCCACTCCCACCGTCCTCTCGAGAAATATCCTGTTCCTGGAGATGAGCACATCTACGTCCTTGATCGCCTGTGGTATTGAGTCCCTTATCAGTGTTCTTGCCTTTTCCACCCACCCTTCGGGCAGGTCAACCATCAGCCCCCCGATCCTGGTGTATGCTGTTGTCAGGCGCGCACCTGTAAGTTCCTCTATCAGGTTGTAGGCTTCCTCTCTCGGCTTCCAGAAATACCAGAAATTTGTGAGGGCCCCCAGGTCAACCAGGTTCGTCCCGATGCAGACAAGATGATCGATTATACGGGAGAGTTCACTGATAATCACCCGTACGTAATTCGTCCGTTCAGTCACCTCGATACCGAGGAGCTTTTCCACAGCCATAACGTAGCCCACGTTGTTCATGAGGGGTGATACGTAATTTAGGCGGTCAGTGTAGGGAAGGACCTGAGTCCATGTGGAATTTTCCGACTGTTTCTCAAAACAGCGGTGGAGGAACCCTATCTGGTTGTCCATGTTCACAATAGTCTCACCTTCCAGTTCCGCCACGATCCTTAACGTTCCGTGGGTAGCTGGATGGCTGGGCCCTATGTTGAGGGTCACCTCTTCGAATCTGTCACTGCCGTTTCCCACTTTATTCACCCTCACCCCATTCATCGATATGCCTTCTCACATCCTTTTCCGGATCTGAAAACTCGAGGCTTCCCACAGTAGGCTGTCTCCCGTCAATCGGGTAATCTTTCCTGAGGGGATGTCCCTCGAACTCTTCGTACATGAGGATGCGCCTGA
>CAYSOQ010000006.1:0-15216 GCA_964432685.1 uncultured bacterium | reverse complement strand
ATCGACGCGATGAGGGTGGCTCCCGCAGGGATAGGGAGCCCGTGAAAACGGCCCTTCTCGACAGAATTTACCTGTACATTGAATCTTGCAAGTCTTAAAGCACCGCATACCACGTAGAGGAATGCGGCAAGCCATCCCACGCGTCCAAAAGGAGAAAGGGCCCAGGCAAACACCAGGAATCCTGGAGCGACACCAAAGGAAACGAGATCAACAAGGGAATCGTACTCCACTCCGAACTTGGTCGTCGTTCTTGTGGCACGAGCGATCCTGCCGTCGAGGCCGTCACAGACAACGGCGAAGAGGATCGCGATTGCAGCCTTTCTGAACTGCCCGCTGTAGGTAGCAATGAGGGAGTAAAATCCCCCAAAGAGGCTTGCGGTGGTCACCAGGTTGGGGAGGATATATATTCCCCTCATGGGCGTATCCGAATTTTTCCTTCTCCTATTTTTCATAATTCACCTACCACTGATTCTCCAGCTCTCACCCTATCCCCTTCTCTCACCGTAATTTTCCACTTCCGGGGCAGGTAAAGGTCAACACGAGAACCGAACATAATTAAACCGACCTTCTCGCCTTTTGTGAGTGCCTGGCCCTCTGAAATCTTGCAGACAATCCTCCTGGCCACGAGCCCGGCAATTTGCACTAAGGCAAGCCTGTCGGCATCCTTTTCAATTATAACCCAGTTTTGCTCATTATCCAGAGAAGCCTTATCGGTGTTGGCCTTGAAGAAGGACCCCTCATTATAGACGATCTTTTTCACGAGCCCTGAAACGGGAGCCCTGTTTACGTGGACATCCAGAAGGGACATAAAAATACTCACCTTATTCGCTGATACATCAAAGAAATGACCTCCCTCGACCTCTCCCACGAAGACCACTTTCCCGTCGGCAGGCGCAAGAATGAGATGGTCCCCTTTCGGGGCTGATCTCTGTGGGTCGCGGAAGAAGAATGCAATGAAGGCAGCGAGGAGGATCAGCAGGGCCAGAGCCACCCTGCCGGAAGGTAACACAACCCGCACGGCAACTGCGAGGACGATGCAGATTATGACGAAAATGAATCCTTCTTTTGCCATGTCGAAGAAGCCTGGAGGGTCAGTTCCGGCTTTTATCCACCAACTTGCCTTTTTGGAGCCAGGGCATCATTCCCCGGAGTTTCCTCCCCACATCCTCTATCACGTGATCTTCCCCAGCCTTGGTTAGTGCGTTGAATACGGGCCTGCCTGCCCTGTTTTCAAGAATCCACTCCCTTGCAAACTCACCGCTCTGGATCTCTTCAAGGATCTCTTCCATCTCATATCTCACATTCTCATCAATTATCCTGGGCCCCCGGGAGATATCTCCGTACTGTGCCGTATTGCTGATGGAATAGCGCATATTCGATATGCCCCCTTCGTAAATGAGGTCCACTATCAATTTAAGCTCATGGACACATTCGAAATAGGCCATTTCCGGAGAATACCCGGCCTCCACAAGCACTTCGTAGCCGTTTTTGACAAGAGCCGTGATTCCCCCGCAGAGGACGACCTGTTCTCCGAAAAGGTCTGTCTCAGTTTCTTCCCTGAATGAAGTCTCGATAATCCCCGCTCTTCCGGCTCCAATACCGGCACCGTATGCCAGGGCTAGCTCCTTGGTGTCTCCTGACGGGTCCTGGTGGACCGCGATCAGCGATGGCACACCCTGCCCCACTGTATATTCGTGGCGCACAAGGTGTCCTGGCCCTTTCGGGGCTACCATGAACACGTTTGTGTCTTCTGAGGGAACAATCTGCCCGAAATGAATATTGAACCCGTGAGCAAATCCCAGGTAAGCCCCCTTCTTCAATGAGTCGCGGATCTCGTCCCTATAGAGGTCTCCCATTAATTCGTCTGGAACGAGGATCATAACTACATCCGCCTGGGCAGCCGCATCATTCACCTCGTACACTGGAAATCCAGCTTCCTCGGCTTTCTTCCAGGATCCACCTCCCTTTCTCAGTCCCACTATAACGTCATATCCGCTCTCTTTCAGGTTATTCGCATGGGCATGCCCCTGGCTCCCGTAGCCGAGGATGGCGATTTTTTTCCCCTTTAAAAGCCCCGCGTCCGCATCCTTATCGTAGTAAACTTCCATTTCCAACCCCCTGGCGTATTTTTTTCGACTCTTTGAGGGTCTGGGATCCCCTCGATACTGCCACCTTACCCGTACGTGCAACTTCTTTGATCCCGAGGGGGGTGAGCATTTCGATGACAGCCCGGATCTTTCCCTCGTCACCTGTCATTTCAATGGTATAAGAGTTCCCACCTACATCGACTATCTTTCCCCTGAAGATGTCAACGAGCCTTAATATCTCCGCTTTCGTGTCATCCTCGGCTGTCACCTTGATGAGAACGAGCTCCCTTTCCACGAACTCTCCCCTTGTCATGTCCACAACTTTTATTACGCAGACGAGGCGGTTCAACTGCTTCAGAATCTGCTCTACAATCTGCTCATTCCCTCTCGTGACGATTGTCATCCTCGATGCGGAAGGTTCCATCGTCTCCGCTACGCAAAGACTCTCGATGTTGAAGCCTCTGCCGCTGAAGAGTCCAGATACCCTCGAGAGGACTCCGAATTCATTTTCCACCAGAATGGAAATCGTGTGTCTCATCAATCCCTCCCTGAAATTGACTATACGAGGAGCATCTTAGTGAGCGGCGCCCCCGCTGGGACCATCGGGTATACCATCTCCTGGGGATCCACCAGAAAATCCATGACTACCAGCCCCGGATGGGCAAGCCCCTGCTTGATCACGCCATCCACTTCCGATGTCTTTGTCGCCCTGATCCCGCAGGCTCCGTATGCCTCAGCCACCTTGACAAAATCTGGGTAGGAAGGGAGGCAGGTATGGGAATATTTCCCATCGAAGAAGAGTTCCTGCCACTGCTTCACCATCCCCAGGCTTCCGTTGTTGAGGATAGCAATTTTCACGGGGAGCCTGTATTGAACGGCCGTGGCAAGCTCCTGAATATTCATCTGGATGGAACCATCCCCCGCAACGTCTATCACAAGCTTGCCGGGATTTGCAATCTGGGCGCCAAGAGCTGCAGGAAATCCGTATCCCATCGTGCCAAGCCCTCCTGAAGTGATGAAGCACCGGGGGCCATCGAAGCCGTAAAACTGGGCAGCCCACATCTGGTTCTGCCCCACCTCGGTAGCAATAATCGCTTCCCCTTTCGAATGTTCGTAGAGCTTTTCCACTACGTACTGGGGCTTGATCTTAGTCACAGTCTTTTTGTATTTGAGGGGGTGGTCCTTCCCCCACTTTTCGACCTGGGATCTCCAGGGCGCAAGCTTCCTCTTGTAGGTCCTGAGGCCATCCATCTCCTTCACATTCTTTACCATCTTCTTCAAAACATCCTTTACATCACCCACAATGGGAATATCCACATGGACGTTTTTCTTGATGGAAGTAGGATCAATATCGATGTGAATCACCTTCGCCTCCGGCGCGAACTCATCAATCTTACCTGTTACCCGGTCGTCGAAACGTGCGCCCACGGCGAGAATGAGATCGCTATTGGAGATGGCCATATTCGCTGCAAAGGTCCCGTGCATTCCGAGCATTCCGAGAAAATTCTTTCCAGATGCGGGATATCCGCCAAGGCCCATGAGGGTGAGGGTCACAGGAATATCGAGGATATCAGCAAATTCTTTCAGTTGTTTCGCTCCATCCCCTAAGATCACTCCTCCTCCAGCGTAGATAACAGGTTTCCTCGACTCGAAGATCAGGTCAACCGCTTTCTTTACCTGCTTCGGGTGCCCCTTGTAGTTCGGATTGTATCCCCTGATGTTCAGCTCTTTGGGAATGATGTACTCGAATGAGGAGGTGATCACATCTTTGGGAAGGTCTACCAGGACGGGGCCCGGCCGTCCCGTCATCGCGATGTGGAAGGCTTCCCTGATGATCCTCGCAAGGTCCTTCACATCTTTCACCAGATAGTTGTGCTTCGTACAGGGACGGGTGATCCCCACAATATCCGCCTCCTGGAACGCATCGTTTCCTATCAGGAGAGTGGGCACCTGGCCTGTGAACACTACGACAGGAATGGAATCCAAGTAGGCAGATGCGATCCCCGTAACGGTGTTCGTGGCGCCGGGACCCGATGTGACAAGGCATACGCCCGGTTTCCCCGAGGTTCTCGCATACCCATCGGCGGCATGCACAGCAGCCTGTTCGTGACGTACCAGGTAGTGCTGGATGGCTGTATTGTTGAAAAGTGTGTCATAAATGTTGATTACCGCACCGCCGGGATATCCGAAGACGGTGTCCACCCCAAGATCAATCAAGGATCTCACGAAAATTTCTGCACCTGTCAACTTCACGTTACCTCCAAAGGCTACTCTGAAAATTGATTACACACTGCCCCGGTATTTGCGGAACGGACATTCTGGGAGTAACGGAGCAGGTACCCTCTCTTTATTTTGGGCTCCGGGGGAGAGAAAGATTCGATCCGTTTCTCCAGCTCTTCTCCAGAAATATTGATATCCAGGCGTCTTCGTGGGATGTCAAGGGTGATCTCATCACCATCCCTTACCACGCATATTGGGCCCCCTTCCATTGCCTCGGGGGAAACGTGCCCCACGCAGGGTCCTCTCGTACCCCCTGAAAACCTTCCATCAGTTAATAGGGCCACTTTGTCCCCAAGACCCATTCCAATGAGGGCAGAAGTGGGAGAGAGCATCTCTCTCATACCTGGTCCGCCCCTGGGGCCCTCGTAACGTATCACGATGACCGAGCCCTCCTCGATCCGGCCACCTAGAATTGCCGTGATGGCGTCATCTTCACTGTCGAAACATACAGCCTTTCCGGTGAAAGTGAACATCTTCTCTTCCACTCCAGACTGCTTGATCACCGCCCCGTCCGGGGCAAGTGACCCCCAAAGGATAGCGATCCCACCCTCTCCCCGAATGGGATTATCAAGGGGCCTGATGATCTCATCTGAGAAGATCCTGGCGCTCTCTGCAATTTCCACTATATTTTTCCCGTTTACTGTTATACACGAGTTGAGCAAGGGGCGGAGCCTTGAAAGGACCGCGGGTATCCCCCCCGCAAACTCAATGTCCTCCATAAAATATTCCCCTGCGGGGCTCACACTCGCAAGCTGGGGAGTCTCCTTCGAGAGGGTGTCAAAGATATCCAGAGGAAGGTCAACACCTGCATCATTGGCAATGGCTAGAAGGTGAAGAACACTGTTCGATGAACCACCGAGGGCCATATCCACACGTATCCCATTCTCAAAGGCCTCTCTCACAAGGATATCCCGGGGCTTCAACCCTTCATTGACGATTTCCACAGCCCGTTTCCCTGTTTCAAAGGCAAGCTGCTTTTTCTTAGACATACCTGCAAGCCCTGTCCCGCAGCCGGTAAGAGACATACCCATCGATTCAGTGAGACACGCCATTGTGTTCGCCGTATACAGCCCCTGGCAAGACCCTTCTCCGGGACACGCCTCTCCTTCAAGATAATCAAGCTCCTCATCGGAAATTTCACCCGCCTTGTAACGGCCGATCGCTTCAAAGGTATCGGAAACAAGAGACAGCCTCCGTGACCCCATCTTCCCGGTCAGCATAGGGCCTGCAGTAATGACAATGGAGGGGACATTGATCCTCGCTGCAGCCATTAGCATTCCCGGCGTGATTTTATCGCAATTTGTGAGAAGAACGAGGCCGTCCAGCGCATGAGCTTCAGCAATGGACTCCACCATATCTGCAATGAGTTCCCTTGACGGTAAAGAGTAGTCCATCCCTGTGTGCCCCATGGCGATTCCGTCACAAATCCCTGGAATACCAAAGATAAAAGGGACACCTCCTCCTGCCCACACACCGTTTTCTATGTAGCGCTCAAGCGACCTCATCCCCACGTGCCCCGGGATGAGATCCGTGAAGGACGAGGCAACCCCGATGAAGGGTTTATCCATCTCTTTTCTTGGCACTCCTGACGCACAGATGAGCGCCCTGTGGGGCATGCGCTCAAGCCCCTCCTTTATTTTTCCGCTTCGCATGATCTAAAACCCCTCAAGAATATAAATGAATATTATACACCTAATTTCTTTTTTTTCTGTAATCAGAGATAACTTTAGCGATCCTGTCTTTTTTTGCAAGTTTCATCTTGCTAAGATTCTTCCTCTCCATCTTCTCCTCGGGGAGAAGGTAGACCTTGGAGTCGAGTTGCTGGATACTCTTGTCAAGTTCCCTGTGATTGTCTACAAGAGCTTTGAAATCTTCGTCTTCGCTGACAAGGATCTCGATAATTTCTTCATCTCTGGCCATAATTATCACCTCCTTTTACTCTTGAGTTCGGCTTCAGATGGTCTTATATAGAGGGGGTACAGGTTCTCCGGGGAAACACCCTCCTCTTCGCCCCTGAAGATATGGTATTCGAGAAGGGACCGTGCATTCAAAATCAAAGCCCCTTCTTCCTCACCCGGGAAAGGCCCTATTCCTCTCTCGTTGAAGGTATCCTTGAACCGTAAATACCCGGGACCAAATAGATAACTCTTCCTTGATACAATCTTATATATCAGATTTTGTGGGTCAATTGAACTACAATCGCCCTCCCTCAGGTAGTCACCTCTTTCCTTCCGGTAGATTGCCGTGTAGACTTCTCCTCTCCGTGCATCAAGGGCGGGAACTACCACTTCGAACCCCGGGGGCGCCTGCCAGGCCATCACGTCGAGACCAACAATTGGGAAGAGTGGAATGCCCAGAGCCCGGGCGATTCCATAGGCGAAGGAAAGCCCCACCCGTATTCCTGTGAAAGAGCCGGGGCCCCGGTTGATCACTACGCCCCTTAATTCCTGATATGATGCTCCAGCCTTCCCCAGCATGGACTCGAGGAGAGGGATAAATGATTCTGAATACTGTGAATCACCCGGACTAAACAGGAAATCCCGTATCTCTCCATCGATTGAAATGGCCACGCTGCCGGGGAGGACTGTGGATTCAATAGCGAGGAGCAAATCACCATTGCCTGAAAAACCTGTCATTTTACAAGGATTCTCGCGATGTCGTTGTAGAATACGAGTATCGTGAGTGTGATGATTATCACGAGACCAACCTGTTGTGCAATGCCCTTAACTTTCATGCTCAATGACCTCCCTGTAAGCGCCTCGTAAGTGAACATCACGATATGTCCCCCATCGAGAATGGGAATGGGTAGGAGGTTGAGAATCCCCAGGTTGACTGACAGGAGTGCGAGGAAGTAGAAAAAGGGAGCCATTCCCTGTTTCGCCTGGTCTCCTGCGATCTGCGCAATTAGAATTGGACCCCCCAGGGAGTCTGCGGGTATCACCCTCTGTATGAGTTTCACCACCGTCATGACCGTGAGGTATACGAGTT
The DNA here is from genome assembly GCA_964432685.1 of uncultured bacterium. GTDB lineage: Bacteria > Desulfobacterota > Deferrimicrobia > J040 > J040 > CAYSOQ01. The sequence continues at coordinate 7,861 of CAYSOQ010000006.1, read as the reverse complement.
TACCCGTTTCCTTTACCCCGCGGATCATCGCTGTGGCTGGGTTGTATCGCTTTACAAAAAAATCTCCCTTGGCGATAATACCTATCTTCGGCTCCGTTACGGCCTCCCCGAATAGATTTTTCACCTCCCTATCCTCTGCCTTGAGAAGTATGTCCACCTTCTCCTTTCCCCGTAAGACCACCAGGTTCAGAGTACTTCCCGCTCCTTCCCCCTTGATGATTATGGAAATATCTTCCCACCGTTTCATCTTCTTTCCGTTGATGGATTCGATAATGTCATCATTTTTAAGCCCGCTCCTCATTGCAGGAGAATCTTTCACCACTTCTCCTACCGCGGGTTTGAGGACAGGAACTCCTGTCATAAAGACCACCCAGAATATTAATGAGGCGAAAAATATATTGAAGAGGGGCCCTGCTGCCACGACGAGAAGCTTGTGGCCTGCACCCCTGTGGGAAAAGGATTTCGCGATCTTCTCCTCAGGAATATCTTCGTCAGTAGATTCACCCAGCAACTTGACATATCCCCCGAAGGGCACTGCAGAAAGGATGTATTCCGTCCCTCCCCTGGAAAAACTGAAGACTTTCGGCCCGAATCCGAGAGAAAATTTCAACACTTCGATCCCCAGCTTTCTCGCAACGATGAAGTGCCCAAACTCGTGGACAAAGATCAAAATACTCAAAACGAAGACAAATGACAGGATGTAGACCACGCTTATGCTCCTTTTCCTATTTCTCCAATTATTGTATCAGTTAGATACCTGGTTTTTCTAATGGTTTCCAGAATCATCCCTACCCTGTCCCCACCTCCCGGCCCTTCCTCATCTTCGAAAAGTTCCACGGCCCTCGAGGTTACTTCATGGATCTGGGGAAACCTCAACCTTCCCTTCATAAAGGATTCCACGGCAAGCTCGTTTGCAGAGATTAGAACTGAGGGGAGAAGCCCCCCGCTCCTGGCAACCTTACGGGCAAGGAGGAGGGCGGGAAACCGTTCATAATCGGGAGGATGGAAGGTAAGTTCCCCAGCTAACCCTCCAAGGTCCAGGGAAGAGGCTGGTGAGAGCCTCTCAGGGTAAGCCAGGGCAAACGCGATGGGTACTTTCATATCGGGGACTCCCATTTGCGCAATTATAGAGCCGTCTATAAACTCCACCATGGAATGAACGATCGATTGGGGGTGGATCACCACGTCGATACGATCGGGCTCAAGCTGGAAAAGGTGCATCGCCTCTATGATTTCAAACCCCTTGTTCATCATAGTGGCAGAATCGATTGATATTTTCTTCCCCATATCCCACACGGGATGCCTGAGAGCCTCCTCTTTGGTCACTTCCGATAGGTCTCTCTCCTCATTGAAATAGAAGGGGCCCCCCGACGCAGTGAGGATCACTCTCCTGACCTGTTCTTTCCTCTGGCCTGATAGAACCTGGAAAATGGCTGAATGTTCGCTATCCACGGGGATAACTTCCGCGGAAGCCTTTTCAGCCTCCCTCATAATGGTATCTCCCGCCGCGACGAGAAGTTCCTTATTTGCAATGGCCAGGCGTTTCCCTTCCTTCACAGCTTCCACAACGGACCTGAGACAATACACCCCCGAAGACCCCGCTACGACAGTGTCTACTTCCTTTGCGAGAGTCGCCTCCATGATCCCCTCCGCCCCCCAAACGACCCGCGTAGGTTCTCCTGGAAGCAGTTCCTTCAGTGCAACCCCTTCTTCCCTTCCCTTGACGCTAACAATGGCTGGAGAGAACGTGCGAACCTGCTCGGCGAGGAGTTCCACATTCTCTCCCGCAACAAGAGAATGGACCCTGAACCTCCCTGGATGAGAACCGATTACATCGAGGGTGGATGTTCCGATGCTTCCCGTGGACCCCTGTACTGCCACGCTTCGCATATCGCCCTCACATTCCCCGCATAAGAAAAAATACGATGAAGGGGTTCAAAATGAAACTGTCGAACCTATCGAGGAGCCCCCCGTGCCCCGGGAAAAGCCATCCCGAATCTTTCACATTCGCAGTCCGCTTGAAAAGGGATTCCAGGAGGTCCCCCCCCTGCCCCACGGTGGATACGATAAGTGCAGTGAGGAAATAGCTGAAATGCGTGGGAAGCCCGTAGAAATACTTGAGGAATGCGTACCCTGCTAGTGTCCCGAATATGGCGCTTGCGACTGCCCCCTCGACTGTTTTCCCCGGCGAAATGGAGGGTGCCAGCTTTATCCGTCCCAATCTGCTTCCCACGAAGTATGCTGCAGTATCTCCCATATAAACGGTAACGGCGATGAATATGAGCAGCCATCCCCCGCGGGGAAGGTCTCTCACGAAACTTGCATAGGGGAGGAATGTGTAGAGGTAGAAAAACCCGACGATCTGGCTGAAAAAAGCCCGACCCCTGTTCCCCGCTATCTCCCCTCCCAGGAGTGAAAGAAAGGAGAAGAGTAGGAAGGCTCCTCCTGAAATGAGGGGAAAATACCTGCCCTTTGTGACGCAGGCCAGATATACAGATGCAGCAGTAACGGCAGAAAAGAACAACACCGACACCGGTCCCCTCCCGAAATACATGATCGAAAACTCGACGCCTCCGATGAAGGCAAGGGCGGCCAGCAGGTAGATCAGCCACTCCGGTGGCAAGTACAGGGACGCACCCACGAATAGGGGTATGAGGAAAAAGGCGGTTAGAATTCTTTTGCCAAGCATTAGTCTCTCACGATGGCACATCTGTCTGGGCTTCGGTAAGCCCGAAACGCCTCTTTCTCCGATTGAACTCCATGATCGCCGAGTTGAATTCCTTCTTGGTGAACTGGGGCCACAGCTTCTCAGAGATGTAGATCTCCGTGTACGCAAGCTGCCATAGCATAAAGTTACTTATTCGCAGTTCCCCGCTTGTCCTGATGAGCAGGTCAGGATCCGGTATCGAAGGGGAATCGAGATAGGACTGGAACAGTTCATCGTCGATCTCCTCTGTGATTTTTCCTGATTTCCCATCCTCGACCATCCTTTTTACCGCCCGGATGATCTCATCCCGCCCGGAATAGGAGAGGGCAAGGGTGAGAGTGAGTCCCCCGTTTCTCTTTGTCTGGTCCATACAGTAGATCAACCGTTTTTGCACTTCAGCTGGTAGCATCTTCAGATTCCCGATCACGTTGAGTCGGATCTCCCTTTCCATCATCTCGTCGATTTCTTTGGAGAGGTATTCTTTCAAGAGGCCCATAAGAGCATCCACTTCCGATCTTGGCCTTCCCCAGTTCTCCATGGAAAAGGCAAACAGTGTCAGATATTCCAGCTTTTTCTCGCAGGCAAACTCCACAGCCTTCCTGACTGCCTTGATCCCTGCCCTGTGGCCGAATAATCTGGGCATCTTTTTCATCCGGGCCCACCGGCCATTTCCGTCAAGGATGATCGCTACATGCCGTGGCATCTTGAAGGTCATTCATCAAACCTCTTTCTCGAAAAAAATCAGAGGGCCTCCAGTTCGGTTTCCCGAAAAGCCCTCTCATGAACTGCTTACCCTATCCAGGTTACACTTCGAGTATCTCTTTCTCCTTTTCCCCAAGGATCTCATCCACTTCCTTGACATGCGCGTCAGTCTCTTTCTGCACCTCTTCCTGGTACCTCTTCATCTGGTCTTCGGAGATTTCCTTACTCTTTTCCATACCCTTTACCCGTTCCATGTACTCACGCCTGATATTCCTTACGGCTACCCTAGAATCCTCCGCCATGCGTTTCACGTTCTTCACGAGATCTTTTCTTCTCTCTTCCGTCAGGGGTGGGATCTGCAGGCGAATCAATTTCCCATCATTCACTGGGTTCAGGCCGAGGTTGCTGGAAGCGATTGCCTTTTCGATGAGGGGAATGATCTGAACATCCCATGGCTGAATGGCAATAAGCCGGCTCTCCGGCACCGTGAGAGTAGCCACCTGGTTCAGCGGAGTGGTTTGTCCGTAATATGATACTGATATTCCATCGAGAATCGTAAGGGATGCCCTTCCTGTCCTCACCTTTCCCAGATCTCTCTTGAAATTATTTATGCTCTTCCCCATGTGGACCTTCATCTCTTCTTTCCATTCCATATCACTTACCTCTCACAAGTGTTCCCACCCTCTCACCCCGGACTGCACGCACGATACTACCCTCTTCCATCAGGTTGAACACGACGATGGGGAGATTATTGTCCATACAAAGGGATATGGCAGTAGAATCCATCACTTTCAGGTTTTTCCCCAGAACCTCCAGATAAGTGACTTCATCATACCGGCAGGCATCGGGATTATACTGGGGATCCGTATCGTACACTCCATCAACTTTGGTGCCCTTCAATATTGCCTGGGCGTTGATCTCCATCGCCCTCAGAGCCGCAGCCGTGTCAGTGGTAAAATAGGGGTTCCCAGTTCCAGCCGCGAATATGACGAGCCGTCCCTTCTCGAGGTGACGAACTGCGCGCCTCCTTATGTAGGGTTCCGCTATCTGCTGTAACTCTATGGCCGATTGGACTCTTGTTGTGATCCCTTTTGATTCGAGAACTTCCTGGAGAGCCACACTGTTGATCACTGTGGCGAGCATTCCCATGTAGTCGGCACTCGCCCGGTTAATCCCGTATTCCTGGGAAGTAACGGTCCCCCTGAGGATATTTCCTCCACCTACGACGAGGGCGATCTCCACCCCCATGTTAACCACTTCCCGTATTTCAGTCGATATGAGATCCAAAACGGAGGGGTCTATACCTGAAGCCTGTTTTCCCATCAAGGCCTCACCGCTCAACTTCAAAAGAATACGCTTGTAAGGAATGGCTGGAGATCCTCTCAAACTGTCCCCCGAAATAAATAGCCCTCCAACTCGCTCTTAAAGGCTCTCTCCTATAACGAAACGGGCAAAGCGTTTCACCACAATGTTTTCTCCCAGTTTCCCTACCGACTCCGTAACTATATCTTTCACCTTCTTCCCTGAATCCCTGATAAAATCCTGTTCGAGAAGGCACACTTCTTCGTAATACTTTTTTAATTTTCCATCCACGATCTTCTCCACAAATTTCTCGGGTTTTCCTGAGGCCAGAGCCTGCTCCCTGTAGATCGCTTTTTCCTTCTCCACTTCACTTTCAGGAACTTCATCCTTCTCGACATAGCCAGGACTGGAGGCGGCTACCTGCATGCAAAGATTTTTCACCAGTTCATGGAACTCGTCGGTCTTTGCCACAAAATCGGTTTCGCAATTGACCTCGAGGAGGACACCTATCTTTCCACCCGCATGTATATATGAAGAGACAAGACCTTCACTGGCCTTGCGGGAAGCTTTCTTGGCTGCCGATGCAAGCCCTTTTTTCCTCAAAAACTCGATGGCTTTATCCATCTCTCCCTGAGATTCCATGAGTGCTTCCTTACAATCCATCATACCCGCACCTGTCTTCTGCCTCAGTTCTTTGATCAACGTTGGGGTTACTCCCATTTCCTCAACCTCCATAAAATCAATTGATTCTTCCCAGCTTACTCCGGGTCCGCAGGACCTGCCACCACTGCTTCATCCTCTTCAACCGCTTCTTCTGGAACCGGTGCCACCTCCACCGCTGCTTCAACCTCATCAACCGCTTCCTCTGGAACCGGTGCCACCTCCACCGCTGCTTCAACCTCATCCTCTTCTGTGTTGATGAGGGACATGGTGGGTTCCTCCACCTCCTCTTCCGCAGTAACACTCGCGAGTTGAGCCTCGAACTCCGCCTTCCCCTCAAGGACGGCATCTGCAGAGTAGCGAAGGAAAAGTTTGATCGCCCGTATGGCATCGTCGTTTCCCGGGATGATCACATCAATTAGATCCGGGTCACAGTTTGTATCCACAATGGCGATAACGGGGATTTCCAGCTTCCTGGCTTCTTGCACAGCGATTTCTTCCCTTGAAGGGTCCACAACGAACATAGCATCGGGAATCCGCTTCATATCCTTCACACCCCCGAGAATCTTCAGGAGCTTCTGTTTCTTCTTCCTGAGTTTCAAGCCCTCTTTTTTAGTTAGTTTCTCGAAAGATCCGTCTGTCTCCATCTCCTCGAGCCGTTCGATTACCTCGATAGACTTCTTTACTGTCTGGAAATTTGTAAGCATACCTCCTAGCCAGCGCTGGTTCACGTAGGGCACTCCGCATCGTTCCGCTTCGTCCTTTACCGATTCCTGTGCCTGTTTCTTCGTCCCCACGAAGAGGATTACTTTCCCCTGGGCAACCAGGTCCCTCATATACTCGTAGGCCCGGTTGAACATACGAACAGTTTGCTGAAGGTCAATGATGTAAATGCCGTTCCTGGCGGTGAAGATATAGGACTTCATCTTCGGATTCCACCGACGCGTCTGGTGTCCGAAATGAACCCCCGCTTCGAGGAGTTCCTTCATCGTGATTCTTGGCTGAAATTTAGTCACAGTGTGTTAACCTCCTTTCGGTTATTCCTCCGGCTCCTTCAACCACGGAAATGCCAGTCCACACATGGCGAACCACCGGGCACTCCGGTCCAGGCCGTGAGTAGTGTTTTAGTAAACTTTACAATTAGACCTCTACGTTAGAATAAAATCAAGTTAAAAATATAACTCGCTGGTGCCAGAGCACACAGCACCCTCGTCAAGTAGTGTACTTACTGTTCAATTCAACGTAAGCCTTGGTGAGGTCAGAGGTATACACGTAGTACGACCCCCTGCCCTTCCCCACGAGGAGGGTAATCTCGAAATACTTCCCCTGGACATGTTCCTTAGCCTTTTTAAGCCCCCCTTCGCGAATCTTAAGTCCCCGTGAGATGATTCTCGTTCCTCCCACGAACAGTTCAAAATTTTCAGGGTCGAAGGGGACCCCCGCTCTTCCCGCTGCTGCCACTACCCGTCCCCAGTTCAAGTCCCCTCCGCATATAGCCGTCTTAACCAGGAGGGAGGTCCCGATACTTCTTGCCAATGCTTCTGCCTGACTTTGTGACCGTGTACCTTTCACTTCAATCCTCACAACCCGGGATGCGCCCTCACCGTCAGAAACGATCTTAAGGGCAAGGTCCCCCATCACACCTGTAAGGGCATCTCTAAAAGATTCTACATCCCTCCCTTTCAGCGGTCCAGGGAGGGTAGCCCCGTTCGATAAAAGGGCAACCGTATCATTCGTGCTCATATCCCCATCCACGATTATCCTGTTGAAGGTTTGCTCCACGCACTGCCGGAATACCCGCTCCAGCCTTTCCTGCTTAAGGCTGCAATCCGTGAAGATATAGGCGAGCATGGTTCCCATATCGGGCGCAATCATCCCCGCCCCCTTCGCCACTCCGAGAATTGTCAGCACTCTCCCCCCGGCAGAAAATTTCCTCGAGGAAATCTTTTCGAATGCATCGGTGGTCATCATGGCCTTCGCTGCATGGGAGAATCTGCGGGAGGAAAGCTTCTCGCACAGGGGCCCTATTCCCGAGATGATCTTTTTGTGGGGCAGGGGTACACCTATGATGCCCGTGGATGAAATGAGCACAGTCCCTTCAGGAACCTTGAGGCACGAGGCAAGAGACCTTGATACCATCTCAGTTCTCGCAATACCATCATTCCCCGTGCAAGCATTCGCATTGCCCGAATTGACGAAGATTCCCCTCAATTTATCCAGGCGCCCTGCCTTCCTGGCCCAGTGAACAGGTGCAGCCTTGACGAGATTCTTCGTGAAGACAACACTGGAGACAGAAGGAAAGTCGGACAGGAATAGGGCAACATCATCTCCACCCTTCTCTTTTATCCCCACCCGCCCCGATGCAGCACGGAATCCGGGAATCGAATAATCTCCTTCCTTTCCCATTAGTTTTTACCACAACATTTTTTATACTTTCTCCCGCTCCCACATGGGCACGGGTCATTTCTCCCCACTTTTTTCCCTTCCCGT
>CAYSOQ010000005.1:0-16754 GCA_964432685.1 uncultured bacterium | reverse complement strand
AGGAATCGCAAGAAGAGAAAGGAAACACCATGCACCCCTTCATGTTCGAGGTGCTATTCGGGAACACTGAGGGGAGGGAAATCAGCATGTCTCTTTGCGGCAGGACCATCACCTTTTCAGGAAATATTGACCGGATCGACATAAACGAGAAAGGAGTGAGGGTCATTGATTACAAGTACGCAACAGGCTCCCGGTTCAATTCCCTGGAAAAGAAAATATCCATCGCCATGATGAACCAGCTGCCTATCTATGTAGAAGCGGCGAAGGAAATCCTTACCAGCACGGGTGTTGTTGGCCGAACATACGAGGGGGGGTACATTGCGTTACGGGAAAAAAAGGGGGGGCTACGAATGTATATTGTCCCCCTCGGTGAAGGCACGCCCATTCACGAGAGCTGGAAGACTTCCCTGGCCCTTCTTCTCTCAAGCCTCCATGATAACTCCTTCCCTCCCATTCCTGATACAGAATACCGCCTGGGTGAGTGGAAGGCCAAATACTGCAATTATTGCGATTATACGAGCATCTGCAGGGTTTTTCCCGGGACAAGGGGTAACGAGACTATTCGCAATGGCCTTGTTCGATGCCTTCACAAAGAGTACCCGGGCCTTGCCTGGCACAAGCTGCACAGGGAGCGTTTGCCATGAGGAACCAATCACCTGCTGAACTTCTACTCTCCGGTTTTAATGTCGCAATCGATGCAGGGGCGGGAACAGGGAAAACCACGACTCTTGTGAACACGGTTACCTCAATATTTTTAAATGATCGCGAGCTTCCACCCGAGAGGGTGCTTCTCCTCACTTTTACAGATAAGGCGGCAAAGGAGATGAAGGTCCGTCTTTTCTCCCTCTGGCACCTCCTTTACGGCATGCTCAGAGTCGGCACGGTGGAGGTTCCCCAGGTTCTGGGGAAAATACCCGGGGGTATTTACCTGCATCCTTCCATCATCGAAAACAGGCAACACCTCCTGGACAGGTTAACTGAGATGAATACTTTCTATGGGCGCCTCCAGGTATCGACTCTCCATTCATTCTGCCTTTCCATCTTGAAAGAATATTCTGTCGAGGCGAAAGTGGACCCTGATTTCGTAGTCATGGCACCCCTCGAGGGGACGAAGGTCTTCGAGGATGCCTTCTCGAGGTTTCTTCGTGAGGAATTCGGATCTGATGAGCTTTCCGCCTTCTGGAAAGGGTATTTCAGCATGTACAAAGATGTTCCAAAAGGGATGGATCTTCTCCGGAACCTTCTTCGGCAGGCATGCCTTGGAAGCAGGGATCTATTTTTCCTCCCAAAAGGCATGAACTCCTTTGAAGAAAAAATAGATATATCCCCCTACCTGAAGGCCTATCATCTCCCACACTACTCAAACCTTAATTTGTATCTCTCGAAGGCAAGGCCGGACAATGACGAAATAATCCTCCCCTTCCGCGAGATGGCCCCTTTCATTTCCCGGGTTGTGAACCACTTATCCCTTGGTGAAATCCCCCCACCTGAACTCATGGAAGAACTTCTCCTGATTATAAACCGGGTGGATGGTAGAAAATGCTTGAGCAGAAAGAAGTTCCCCCTGAATGGAGAAGAAATCTCCTACCCCTGGATAGAAGAAGGAGACATTCTTATCAAAAAAGAGAAAGGGAACTTCGGGAAGATCCGCCAAAAGATTATCTGGAGCGCAACTGAGCTGAACCGTATCCATTCCGGTGTCCACACATCCGCTGGCCTGCGAGAAAAATCGCTCCAAATGCTTCATATTTTCGATGAAGAGAAGAAGGGCAAACTCGACTTCATGGACCTCCTCATAAAAGCAGCGGAACTCGTAGGTAACCACAGGGGGGTCAGAGATGCACTGAAGAAGAGATTTCGATACGTCCTGGTGGATGAATTCCAGGATACTGACCCAATTCAAGCCTATCTTTGCGGATTCCTCTGTGAGAGGCAGGAAACCCATGCACAAACCCTGATCGATGTTGAACTGGAGGGCGGGAAACTCTTTATCGTGGGGGACCCAAGGCAGTCTATCTACCGTTTCCGCAGGGCAGATCCCCAGATTTACTCCACCATGAATGTTTTGATCGAGAAAAGCGGGGGTATGGGAATCAATCTTTCCAGAAATTTCAGGAGTACCCCTACTCTGGTGGATTTCTTCAACAGTTTTTTCACCTATCTTTTCAAGGAAGAGTCCGATTACTCATTCCCCTATGGCCCTCCACTCTCAACGAGCAGGAAGGGAAGAGGTAGGGACCTTCCCCTGACTTTTGTCGATCTGTCAGGAAATGATGGAAGGGAAATATTTCTCGCCAGCCTGGTACGGGCCATACGGGATGGCGAAGCCACCGTGGAAGAAGGCTCGGAGGAACGACCTCTCAGTTGGGGGGACATTGCAATCCTTTACCCTGGAGATTACGGGGGCAAAGTCATTGCTCCTATCAAGGAAACCTTCCAGAGGGAAAAAATTCCCCTTATAGTCCCTACCCTGAAGGGATTCTATGAGAAACAGGAGACAAAGGATATCCTCACTCTCCTGGATGCTCTCTCTGACCCTGAGAACCGTGTTGCCCTTTATGGCTCTTTGATCTCCCCCATCTTCGGATTCACAGATACAGACCTTGCCTCTTTCTGCACCCGCGGGGAAAGGATGGACCCTTCCCTGTCGCAGGTCCTCTCCCGGATCAAGCGGTGGGGCCACCTCCGTGACACCATGGGCGTGCATGATCTTCTCGTACTGATAATGGAGGAATCAGGATTCTCCTACACTTCCCTCCTTTCCCCCGACGGGGAGAGGGCTTTTTTCAATGTGGAGAAAATCCTCATCCTGGCCCGTGAATTCGATGAATCTTATGGCGGTTCCTTAAGGGAATTTACTTCTTTCCTGAGACGCCAGGTTTCTCTTCGTTCGGACGAAGGCGAAATCCCCATTTTCGAAGAAGGAGAAGACGCGGTGAGGATGCTCACTGTTCATGGGGCCAAGGGGCTTGAATTTCCCGTGATCATCTACTACCTCTCTGGGGAACCTCGACACAGGAAACCCGGTCCTGTCCTGTATGACAGGATGAGGGGAAAGACGGGATTCTTCGATGACAAGTACGCGAGCCCTTCATGTTACGAACTCATCGATGAGGGAAACGGGAGCGGGTGCCCGGGGGGAACTGAAGGAATACCCCTCTTTGCACTGGAAGAACGGAAGGATATTGCAGAAATTCTCCGGCTATCGTACGTAGCGGTAACAAGGGCAAGAGACCATCTCTTCATCGTTTCAGCTCCACCGGAAAGTTCCCGAAAGGAAAAAAACAGAATCATATACGAAATTGAGGGGTTCCTGCGGGATAAACCCCACGGCGAAGGTGCATGTCCTCTCACAGGGATAGAGGGGACGCTTTATTCCCTGGGAGGAAACACAAGAATTCTCAAGGCGACTATCGACCCATCCATGTACGAGAAAAAGGGTGAGGGGAAATCAGATTGGAAACCCCCTATTCCACCATTCACATCCTGCCCCCTTCCGCTGGAAGAGCCGAACCCACAAATCAGTGCATCCCGAATCGTAGGTGAAGAGAAATCCTATCTCTTCGGGGAAAGGGTACATAAAATCTTTGAAGTCTTTCCACCAATTTATAATGCCATCTATCAAAGAGCCTCCAGCCTCGCAGAATCTCAATTCCAGGAAAAAAAATCTTGTGAGCGGTTCCTGGCCATTGTGAGGACAATAGAAAAGAGTGCACTCCGGGCACGATTTTCTCTCTTTCCCCTGGTGGGAACCGAAGTCCCCATCATCACCCTGGTCGATGGAACCCCAATCCTTGAAGCCGCCGACCTGGTCATCTCGAGTGGTGACCACTTTACAGTAATAGACTATAAAACAGGGACACCATCTCCCGAAAGGGAACTCCTCTTCTCTGAACAGGTATCAAGGTATACAAGGGCAGTCGCTTCCGCTACAGGAAAGGAGACGAAGGGGATCATATGGTACGTAGAGCGGGATGAATGGATAGAGGTCGTCTCTTGACCCCTTCAGGAGCATGATCGATGTAATGCTCGAAGTTCCCCATCACTGGTAAGCTTTTTGGTAAATATTGGGGGACATAAAACCTGGAAATGGCAGGTTGCAGGTCAGTGATTCTCGGGGTCCTTGTATTTCTTGATCGCCTCGGATCCTTCACGGATCTTCTTCAACATGAAATTCCGTAACCGTATCCGAAATTCCGCGGGGATTTCCTCGGCTTTTGCCTCCCTGGTGATAATTCTTGTTACATCGTAAGTTTTCAGGAAATTCATGCACGGCTCACAAATAGTAATATGTTTTTCAAGTTCTTTCATGAGAACTGGGTCCATCGTTCCATCAAGGTAATCCCCTAAGAGGTTTACTATCTCTCGGCACATCATGGGTTAAAGTGTTCCCTCCGTCATGTATTTTTCAAGGCGCTGCCTCAGATAGAGCCTTGCTCTGTGGAGCCTCGATTTTACCGCCGGAACCGTAAGGCCCAGGATATTTGCAGCCTCCTCGTTAGGTAGCCCCTCCACGTCGCTCAGGACAAGGACGATCCTGTATTTCTCCGAGAGTTCTCCTATAAACTTCCTGAGTACTTCCCCGAGCTCCTTGTTCATCACCCTCTTCTCGACCTCTCTGGACCAATTGCTCACTTCCCCCGCGTGGCGGCCATCCTCTGTAAATACGGGCATGAATGGTTCAAGAGAAACCGTCTCGGTCCGTTTTCTGCTTCTAAGTCTCATGAGGCTGGCATTTACACAAATCCTGTAGATCCAGGAGTAGAAAGCAGAATCCCCCTTGAAGGAATCGATTTTCTGATACACGATCATAAACACATCCTGAACGATCTCCTCCGCATCGCTTTCATTCCGGAGGATTGACATGGCCAGGTTGTAAATCCTCCCATGATACAAGTCGATCAGTTCCCCAACGGCAGACTCTTCGCCTTTCTTGAGGCCCTCTATCAGAGCGGTATCATCATGCAATACCTTCTCTTTCATCTATCACCTCTTTGATTACAGAAGATGGTTATCGGTTTCTAAGTAGTCTTTCCTTATTACTCTACCGTTACACTTTTTGCAAGATTTCGGGGCTGATCTACATCGGTCCCCTTTATCACGGCCATGTGGTATGCCAGTAATTGTAGAGGTATCGTTTCCACCACAGGGAGGACCCACCTGGAACATGGGGGTATGAAAATAACATCCTCCACCATATTCTCGATCTCACTATCTCCTTCGGTTGCAAGGGCAATTACCTTCCCTCCACGGGCTTTCACTTCCTCGATGTTGGAAATTACCTTTTCGTACGTATTATCCGCGGGTGCAAGTACAACAACCGGCATGTTCTCATCGATGAGGGCTATGGGTCCATGTTTCATCTCCCCTGCCGGGTAGCCCTCCGCGTGAATATAAGAAATCTCCTTCAGCTTCAGGGCCCCCTCAAGTGCGATAGGATAATTGTACCCACGGCCCAGGTAAAGGAAATCTCTGGCATCCTTGTACTTTAAGGCGATTTCCCTTATGAGATGGTCTCCTTTCAGCACCCCCTGAAGCAAGATGGGTAGGGACCGGAGTTCTGAGAGTCTTATGGCCAACTCATCATGGGTCATTGTTCCCCGTAGAATCGCAAAATGCAGGGCCAGGAGGTAAAGGGATGCCAGCTGGGTTGTAAATGCCTTTGTGGAGGCCACACCAATTTCGGGCCCCGCGTGTGTGTAGAGGACTCCGTCTGATTCACGAGAGATGGTAGATCCCACGACATTACATATGGCTACAACTTTTCCCCCTTTTCCCCGGGCCTCCCTCGAGGCTGCAAGAGTATCCGCTGTTTCCCCCGATTGAGAGATGGAAATAGCAAGATCCCCCTCATTCACGAGGGGGTCCCGATACCTGAATTCAGAACCCAGGTCAACCTCAACAGGGATTCCCGTAAGTTCCTCCAGGAAAAACTTCCCAACAAGGCCCGCATGCCAGGAGGTTCCGCAGGCAAGGATGAATATCTTTGATAGCTCCTTCACTTCATCCGCTTTTATGGGAATCTCATCCAGTACAATCCTGTTCTCTTCGAAATCGACTCTCCCTGAAAGAGTGTCTAATATCGCCCTGGGCTGTTCGAAGATTTCCTTCTGCATGAAGTGTTTGTACCCCTCTTTCTCCGCCATAGCAGCGGTCCACTCGATATAGTGGGTTACCTTCTCTACCTTATTCCCTTTGAAATCAGAGACATGGAAGGTCCCCTTTTCGATGACTGCCATCTCATAGTCATCAAGAATCACGGTTCTCCTCGTATAAGGCAGAAGAGGGGGAATGTCTGAAGCAATGAAAGTCTCCCCATCGCCCACTCCAAGGACGAGGGGGCAGTTGAGGCGGACCACAACAACCTTCCCTGGTTCTTTCCTGGAAATAGCTGCAATGGCAAATGACCCCTCGATCACTGTTAACATCTCCCTGACCGCATCGGTGAGAGTGGCCCCCTTTTTAGTAAAGAAATCTATGTAGTGGGCGATCACCTCCGTGTCCGTCTCTGAAAGAAAGGACACGCCCTCTCCATGAAGTCTCTTTTTGAGTGAAGAGTAGTTCTCGACGATCCCGTTGTGGACTACTGCAATATCCCCGGACAGGTGCGGGTGGGCATTTTCATCAGAGGGCTTCCCATGGGTTGCCCACCGGGTATGGCCTATCCCGCATAACCCGAGATGGTTCTCGGAAAAGATGATTCGTTCGAGGTTGATGATCTTTCCCTCCCTCTTGCGAACCACAAGATTGCCCTCATCGTCGATGAGAGCTATCCCGGCGGAATCGTATCCCCTGTACTCCAGCCGCCTGAGGCCGTCAATTATGATGGGTATGCAGTCTTTGTCGCCTGTGTATCCGATAATCCCACACATTTATTGCCCCTACCGCTTCTTCTTTTTCGCCTGGAAAATGAGTCCCGATTTTTCGAGAAGTGCAGGCATCTTTCTCGTTACCCAATTCTCTATGTTCTTCTGCTCCACCCTCGAAAGAGCAAGGGAGAAGGGGGGCACATCTTCTGTGATTGTCGCGCCTGCCCCAACGAGAGCCCCTTTCCCCACCTTCACAGGTGCCACGAGCTGTGTATCGCTTCCAATGAATGCGCCGTCACCTATCTCGGTCTCATGTTTCTTGATGCCGTCATAGTTGCAGGTAATCGTCCCTGCACCCACGTTAACTTTCTTTCCCACTTTCGCATCCCCTATATATGAGAGGTGGTTTGCCTTTGAACCCTCCCCGAGAACTGATTTTTTGATCTCCACGAAGTTTCCCACATGTACGTTACGTTTCAGCTCTGCTTCAGGCCTCAAATGGGCGAAGGGGCCCACGGTTGCGCCAGTCCCCACCCTGGCGTTTGTGATTACACAGTAGGGCCTAAGTTCCACTTCATTCTGGATCACACTGTCTTCGATATTGCATCCCGCACCGACTCGAACCCTCTTCCCCACCCGGGTATTTCCCTTTATGATCACACCCGGCTCGATCACAGAATCTGATCCAACCTGCACATCCGGGCCGATGAAGACATTGTATGGGTCCTCGATGGTAACCCCCCTCTCCATTAGCGCCTCGGCCTTTCTAATGGCCAGGATACCCGATGCCACGGCAAGGTCCATCCTGGAGTTGATTCCCATAACTTCGTCCGGTTCCTTCGCAGCATACCCTGAAACTGTCATCCCCTCAAAAAATGCCTTGTACACCAGGTCGGTAATATAGTATTCCTTCTGCACATTATCCGTCTTGAGACCCTGGATATTCTCCCTCAGGTACTTTGTCGTAAACACATAGCTTCCTGAATTTACCTCATTCACAGACCTCTCTTCCCTGTTTGCATCCTTTTCCTCGACGATTCTTGCAATGGCCCCTCCTGGGTCTCTGATCACCCGTCCATACCCTTTGGGGTTTTCCATGATCCCTGTTAGTAGCGTAACTGCTGCCTTCTCCCGCCTGTGAAGCCGGAGCAGCCTTTTGAGGCTCCCCCCTCTTATGAGGGGAGCATCCCCACAGAGGATAATCGTTTCCTTCCTGTCCCGCTTTATGCACTTAAGCCCGGCTCGCACAGCATCCCCGGTCCCGAGCTGGCTCTTCTGCAAGGCAATTTTCACCGGCCTGCCCTCGAGACATTCCTCTACCTCTTTCCTTCCATGTCCAACGACCACAACGATTTCTTCCGAACCGGCCATGAGCACAGAATCCACTACGTAATTAATCATCTCCTTCCCGAGGAGGGGGTGAACCACCTTCGGTTTGGTTGATTTCATACGCTTACCTTCACCCGCAGCAAGAATGATCGTCTGGCAGTTTTTCATGTTAATTCCCCGTAAATATTGTAAAATCTGTAGAACAATGTAGTAGGCTTCATCTTACAAATTTTTTATGGAAAGGTGAAGGAAAAATGCATATTCAGCCGTTACTCCTACTCCTTGAAACCGAAATCGAGGAACTGAAGAAGAAATACGATCTCTTCTTCCAGGGAATTCTTCGGGTGGAGCCGATGAAAGAACGAAATCTCCTGGAGCAGAAAATCCGTAGAATGGGAAAGAGGAGTATTCCCATTACAACAGACAAGTTCAAGTTTGAAACGCTCAGGTCACGCTTCTATTCATACAACACCATGTGGGCAAGAGTGATCACAATGATCGAAGAGGGAAGGATGCAACGCGATTCCCGGGGCAAGGTCTCCTTCGATTCTTCCGGGCCAATAGACGAGGATAACCTTAACAAGACCTTCCTGGACTACCTCAATGCGAAGAAGGAACTGGAAGAGGAGTATGACAGGGTCGAGTTCTCTTCATTCAAAGAGAGGCTCATCGACAAAGCTCATGAAATCCAGAAAAATAGTGGCTGCCAGAAGGTTGAATTCCAGGTAGTTATCGAAAATGGGAAGACAAAACTGAAAGCAGTGAAGAAGTAACCTGAACTGTTATCCTGATATCTGGATGCGGGCAATGGCCCTGCGTAGCTTCGCCTCGAACTTCCCATATTCCTCATCATCAGTGGAGATATCCTTGAGCCTTCCCTCCGCCCGTTCGAGCGCTTTGGTGGCCCTCTCCTTGTCGATTTCACCTGCAAACTCGGCGGTTCGGGCCAGGATAATCACCCTGTTGTCGAGAACTTCTGCGAAGCCCCCTGTTACTGCAACCCTCTCCTCTTTTCCCTCACGTAAAAACCGGAGCACCCCTATATCAAGAATAGAGAGAAAAGGGGTATGCTCGTGAAGTACCCCGAACTCCCCATCTACCCCGGGGGCAATCACTTCATCTACTTCCCCCGAGAGGAGTACCCTCCCGGGTGTAATGATTTCCAGGGAAATTTTTTCCGCCATGATCCCCTTTAGTCTCCTGAAAGAAGTGTCTTGCCCTTCTCCACGGCTTCATCAATAGTCCCAACCATGTAGAAGGCCTGTTCAGGCAGATCGTCGTGCTGGCCATCCACGATCTCCTTGAAGCCCCTGATTGTGTCCTCCAGCTTCACATACTTCCCTGACTGCCCCGTGAACTGCTCCGCCACGAAGAAGGGTTGGGAGAGGAACCTCTGGATCTTCCGTGCCCTGGTAACGATCAACTTGTCATCTTCGGACAGTTCATCCATACCAAGGATTGCGATAATATCCTGCAGGTCCTTGTAGCGCTGAAGTATCTTCTGTACAGCCCTGGTGATCCCATAATGTTCTTCCCCAATTACGATGGGATCCAGGACCCTGGATGTGGAGTCGAGGGGATCCACCGCCGGGTATATCCCGAGTTCCGCAATCTGCCTCGAGAGAACGGTTGTCGCATCGAGGTGGGAAAAGGTCGTAGCCGGTGCAGGGTCTGTAAGGTCATCCGCAGGAACATAGATAGCCTGGACAGATGTGATCGATCCTGTCTTAGTGGATGTAATCCTTTCCTCCAATTCTCCCAGGTCTGTCGCGAGAGTGGGCTGATAACCCACCGCCGACGGGATTCTCCCAAGGAGAGCCGAAACCTCAGAGCCCGCCTGGGTAAACCGGAATATGTTATCTATGAAGAGGAGAACATCCTGCCCCTCCTCATCCCTGAAATACTCTGCCGCTGTTAGCGCTGTGAGTCCCACCCGGGCCCGCGCCCCCGGGGGCTCATTCATCTGCCCGTAAACGAGTACCGCCTTGTCAAGAACTTTTGACTCTTTCATCTCGATCCAGAGATCGTTGCCCTCCCTGGTTCGCTCTCCCACTCCGCCGAATACAGAGAAACCTCCATGCTCGATAGCGATATTGTGGATGAGTTCCATGATAATAACTGTCTTTCCAACCCCAGCCCCTCCGAAGAGGCCTATCTTCCCCCCCTTCTGGTAGGGTTCGAGGAGGTCTATAACCTTGATTCCAGTCTCCAGGATATCGATCTTCGTGGACTGTTCATCGAAGGATGGGGCAGGCCTGTGGATGGGGTATCGTTTCTTGGAAACAATCTCCCCCCCTTCATCCACGGGGTTCCCCACTACGTTCATGATCCTTCCCAGCGTTTCCGGCCCGACTGGAACCGTGATGGACTCCCCCGTATCGAGCACTTCCGCTCCCCTCACGAGGCCGTCCGTAGAATCCATCGAAATGCACCTGCATATGTTGTTTCCCAGATGCTGCGCAACCTCGACGACCAGATTCCACTCCTCATCACTGATGCTCTTATTGGTGACCTTGAGCCCGTTATAAAGAGCCGGGAGCTTTCCCGGCTCAAAGGCAACGTCCAAAACTGGTCCGATCACCTGGACGATTTTTCCCTTGTTCATACCTCGACTCCTCCTGCTTCCTTATTCAAATTCCTTTGACTTGCCATATTCAGACCCCTATCCATGCTCGATTGCCTCTTTTCCTCCAATGATCTCCATGAGTTCCCTCGTAATCGTCGCCTGCCTCGCACGGTTCATCTTGAGGGTGAGCTTTTCGATCATTTCTGTCGAGTTGTTCGTCGCAGCATCCATGGCTGTCATTCTTGCACCATGTTCCCCTGCTACCGACTCCAGAAGATACCTGAAAATCTGGGTCGCTACATAGCGGGGAAGGAGCATTTCGAGTATCGTGTCCTTGTCAGGCTCGAATAAAAACTCCACGGGGAATGCGCCTTCCTCCCTCTCTACTTCTATGGGAAGGAGTGTCTCCTGAATGGTATTCTGAGAGATTGCAGATTGGAACTCGTTGAAGAGGACGATTACCTCGTCCACCTCACCCGAAACGAAATCCTCTGTCAAATCCTTCGCAATCTCCTCGGCATGCTGGAACTTCACCTTACCCAGGATACCCGGGTAATCCTTCTTGACAAATTTACCCTCCCTCGAAAAGGTTTCCGTCCCCTTACGGCCGACCGTATAGAGAGATACCGACTCGAAGTTGGACTCCTCCTGGTTGAGATACTTGCGGAGAGTACGGATAATATTCCCGTTGAAGCTGCCGCAGAGACCCCTGTCAGATGTAATTATGAGGATCCCCTGCTTCTTCACCTCCCTCCTCGTAAAGAGGGGATGGGCTGACTGGTCGACTCTGTATGCAAGGTCGAACACGGCTTCCTTCATCTTTCGGGCATAAGGCCTTGCTGCTATGATCGCTTCCTGAGCCTTTCTCAGCTTTGCCGCAGACACCATCTTCATTGCCTTGGTAATCTGCTGAGTATTTTTAACCGACGTAATCCTCTTCCGGATTACCCTTAGTGTTGACATTTGGGTGTTATCTCCTGTTTACTCCTGGAATTCTTTCTGGAATTCTTCCAGCAGTGAGGCCAGCTTCTGCCTGATTTCATCATCAATATTCTTCTTCTCTCTCAGTTCTACGAACACTTCGGGGTATTTCGACTCGATAAACTGGTTGAGTTCTTCTTCATACCTGCCGAGTAGTTCCCGATCAAGGACATCCACATACCCGTTCGTACCCGCAAAAATAATAACAATTTGTTTCTCCACTGGAATAGGCTGGTACTGGGGCTGCTTCAGAAGTTCCGTCAGGCGTGAACCCCGGGCTAGCTGTTGCTGGGTGGCCTTGTCCAGGTCGGCACCGAACTGGGCGAAAGCCGCCATTTCCCTGTACTGTGCAAGTTCAAGCCTCAGACGCCCTGCAACCTGTTTCATCGCCTTAACCTGTGCGCTCCCACCAACACGGGAAACAGAAAGCCCAACGTTCACAGCAGGGCGTATCCCCGCGTAGAAAAGGTCTGTTTCGAGGTAGATCTGCCCGTCTGTGATGGAGATTACGTTTGTTGGAATGTAGGCAGAGACATCGCCCGCCTGGGTCTCAATGATTGGAAGGGCAGTCAAAGAACCTCCCCCCTCTGCTTCGCTCATCTTCGCCGCCCTTTCCAGGAGCCTGGAGTGAAGGTAGAAGACATCACCCGGATAGGCTTCCCGGCCGGGAGGACGCCTCAACAGAAGCGAGAGCTGCCTGTATGCCACGGCATGTTTCGAGAGGTCATCGTATATTGCCAGAGCATGACCCCCTGAATCCCTGTAATATTCTCCCATAGTGCATCCTGAGTAAGGAGCGATGAAGAGGAGAGGCGCCGGCTCACTCGCAGTTGCTGCAACGACAATGGTATATTCCATTGCTCCATGCTGCCTGAGCTTCTCAACTACCTGGGCAACGGTAGATCTCTTCTGGCCAATAGCCACGTAGATACAGATCACGCCTTCACCCTTCTGGTTGATAATCGTATCCAATGCAATTGCAGTCTTCCCTGTCTGACGGTCGCCGATGATCAACTCTCTCTGTCCCCGCCCAATGGGAATCATACCGTCTATCGCCTTTATCCCCGTCTGGAGAGGCTCTTTCACGGGCTCTCTCGATACAATGCCCGGAGCTTTCAATTCAACCCTGCGATATTCTTTCGTCTCGATGGGGCCCTTTCCGTCAATAGGCCGGCCAAGTGGGTCCACAACCCTTCCCACCAATGCATCTCCAACGGGGACCTCCACGATCCTTCCCGTCCGGCGGATCAGGTCTCCTTCCTTGATGAGAAAATCCTCCCCAAGAATCGCAGCACCAACATTTTCCTCCTCGAGGTTCAGGACCATACCCATCACGTCACCAGGAAACTCCAATAGTTCCCCCGCCATGGCGTTTTCAAGACCGTAGATCCGTGCTATCCCATCACCCACAGACAGGACGATCCCTGTCTCAGCAATATCCAGCTCCTTCTCGAAGCCCTTGATCTGTTTTTTTATAATCTCAGTAATTTCTTCTGCACGAATACCCATGGTATCTCATCACCCCTTCTTTAATTTTTCTCCCAGCCTCGTTACCTGCGTTGCGATACTCCCGTCAAATACCCGGGATCCCGCCTTGATGATCAAACCACCCATAATGGATGGGTCCACCTGCTCCTCGATGAGAATCTTTTTCCTGGAGCCCGCCTTAAGTGCGCCTATGATCTCTTCTTTTTGCTCCGCCTCGAGGGGTGTGGCTACAGTAACAGTTACCCTCTCGATCCCCTCGTGGCCCTCCACCAGGGCCGTGAACCCTTTAAGGATCTGCCTGGCGAAGTAAATCCTGCCCTTCTCCAGGAGAAGAATGAGAAACTTCGAAAGCACTTCCGAGTACTGATTATTTAGAATGATTGTATCGAGTATTCCACGCTTCTCCTGCATGTTGTAAATGGAAGATTCGAGGACATCTTTTACATCCTCCCTCTCTCCGATGAAGTCGGAAAAATCTGTCAATTCAGTCAGGAGTTCCCTGTAGTTGCCCCCTTCGATTCCAAGTTCGAACAGGGCTTTTGCGTACCGCATTGCTACTCCACCGACAATCACCGTTATTTAACCTCTTTTATCTTTTTCACATTCTCTTTTATGAACCGCTTCCGGTCTTCATCGTCTACTGCCTTGGAAATAATCTCCTTTGCCGCTGCGACTGATAGATCCGCCGCCTCTTTCTGTAGTTCCGTACGTGCCTGCTTGAGTTCCTGTTCGGCAGTAAAGGAAGCCTGTTCTTTTATCCTTTGTATCTCCCTCTCTGTAAGGGATTTTATCCGTTCCATTTCCCCTTCGACTTCCCCGTCCATCGACAGGTTAATCCGGGTAATATCCTCCTCAATGCGGGAGAGTTTTTCTTCCACTCTTGATAGCTTCTCCCTCGCATTCTCGTGGGCCTCTTTCGCATCTTCCATGGACTTGATGAGGAGTTCCCTCCGTTCTCTTAGAAAGGTGGAGACAGGTTTCCTGAGAAAGTAGATCAGGAGACCTACCAGAATCCCGAAGTTCACCGCCTGTTTCAGGATGTCGCCCCATGGGAGCCCGCTGTCCCCCCCACCATGTGTCTCCGCGAGAACTGGGAGAGCCGTCAGCAAGTAAGTGAGGAGAAGGAAAGCCAGATGCCTCATGATACTTTCCGCCCCAGGATCTTTTCCGCAATCTCCCCTGCGATCAACTTCGACTGTTTCCTCAGGAGTTCCAGCGCTTTCTGCTTCTCTTCATCTATCTCTTCTTTTAACTCCAGAATTTTCGCTTCCGTTTCATTGTACGACTCTTCTATCAGCCTCTTCTCCCCCCGAGTTATCTCCTCGATTTTCCCGCGTTTCCTCGCAAGGGAATCCCTCTGAGCAGCGCGTAGCCTCTCCTCGTAATTCCTTGCGAGTGACTCCGTTTTTTCCACCATCTCTTCGGCCTTCTTCATGGGTACGGTAGTTCGGTTCTCCCGCTCCTTGAAGGTCCTAAGAATGGGTTGAATGAGCATCTTTCCGGTGATAATCGTGAGGAGAAAGACAATCCCCATCTGGAGAAATACGAGCCTGTTGATCTCCAGGACTTCCAAAATTTTCGTAACCATTTCCAATTTAACTTTCTCCTTTTAAAGGAAAAATATTAAGGAGATATGACGAAACAAAACGGGAAATCGATACCATACACTCGAAGTTCTTGTCAAGCATAAAATTTATCGCTTGCCCCACCCTTATCTCCTCCTGCGCCCTGTATCTTACATTTATATTCCATTACAATCCACCTCTATATCCTGGGGGTTCCTCTCATCCCTCCCCTTCGGTTAACTTTCCGCTCTCCACCTTCCCACGGAGGACTACACCCTGTTCCACCACAAGGTTGCGTGTTTTTATATTCCCATCTACCACACAGGGATACCTCAGATCGATTGTCTCCTCCGCCTCGATATCACCTTCCACCTTCCCCCGAAGTACGGCTTCGCGTGTCCACATGTTCGCCTTGAGCACCCCCGTCTCACCGAGGATCATTGTCCCCTCACACCGCACCTCTCCGCTCAAGGTACCGTCTACACGAACAACACCGGTGAAAGAAAAATTCCCTGTGAGGGATGTCCCTTCCCCGATAAAGGCATCGATATCCCTCTCTACTTCTCCCGTCTCGAAGCCCCTGTTCCTCTTTTTCTTTCCCATCATCCTTTCCTCTCCTTTTCACCCCTTTATCCGGTCCACGATCCTGTCTAGTTCCTCCTGGCTCGAATAGTGTATTTCCAGGACACCCTTCTTCGAGGTTCCCCGGATTCCCACACGTGTCCCAATTTTCCTCTGAAGCATTTCCAGGAAATGTTTCATGTCGGGGGAAATAAATTTCTTTTTTACAATCCGGCCTTTTCCTTTCTTACTGATAATAATTCGTGATAATTTCTCCGCCTCTCTCACTGATAGGTTCTCATCTACTATCTTCACGAAGAGGAGGTCCAGCTCCTTCGTTTTCAATAATCCCATTAGAACCTTCGCGTGACCCATTGAAATTTTCTCCTCTCTGATTGCCTGCTTCACGTTTGAGGGTAGCCGGGTCAAGCGCAGGAAATTCGCAACTGTTGAACGGTCTTTTCCCACCCTACGGGAAATCTCCTCTTGCGAGAGAAGATGATCTTTTGCCAGGACGAAAAGTCCCTCAGCAATTTCCATGGGGTTTAAATCCTCCCTCTGCACATTCTCAATGATGGCCCACTCGAGGGCTTCCTGCTCCGAAATATTTCTCACCAGTACGGGAATCTTCTCCAAACCCGCTTCCTTAGCGGCCCTAAGCCTCCTCTCCCCGGCAATGAGTTCATACCCCGTTGCAACTTTCCTCACCAAAATTGGTTGGAGGACCCCCTTCTCCCTGACAGATTCTACCAGCTCTCTTAGACTCGCCGGATTGAAATCTCTCCTGGGCTGCTTGGGGTTTTCCCTGATCTTACCCAGGGGGATTTCCTCTCCCCCCCTCTTATCCTCCCCTCGGGGGATCAATGCATCCAGGCCTTTCCCCAGGACTTTCCTTTTCATTTTCGCTCTCCTTCATTCCATCGGCTCAAAAGCTCCCTGGCAAACTCCACATATCTCATGGCACCTTTCGAGCTGTAAGCGTACATGAGAACAGGTTTCCCGAAACTCGGGCTTTCACTGATTCGAACGTTTCTCGGTATAACGGTGGTAAACACCATCTCTCCCAGATGACTGCGAATCTCTTCTTCCACCTGTCTTGAGAGGTTGTTGCGCCCGTCAAACATGGTGAGAAGGATCCCTTCAATCGAAAGGGATGGGTTAAGCGATTCCTGAACACGTTCCACAGTTCCCAGGAGCCGCCCCAACCCTTCCATCGCAAGGTACTCGCACTGGAGTGGGACAATTACCGCATCAGACGCCGTCAATGCATTTACGGTGAGGAGCCCCAGGGATGGGGGACAGTCGATAATCACTGGGTCGTAAGGAATGTTATGCCCGTAAAGAGCTTTTCTCAAACGTGTTTCCCTTCTTGCCATCCCCACAAGCTCTATTTCTGCACCAGCGAGATCCGGTCCCGCAGGCATGATACTCAAATTGGGAAACCTGCTCCCCAGA
>CAYSOQ010000004.1:0-20160 GCA_964432685.1 uncultured bacterium | reverse complement strand
TGTTTCGAAGATAGAATTTCCCGGGGACGGGAAGATAGCCAAAACAGTTAGAGAGGTAGATGGCGGGCTGGAGACGATCGAAGTAAGTCTCCCCGCAATTATCACCACTGATCTCAGGTTGAACGAACCGAGGTATGCATCTCTCCCGGGGATCATGAGGGCCAAAAAAAAGGAGATGAATGTAGTCCCCCTTTCTGAACTGGGTGTGGAACCTGAGGGTAAGGTCAAGGTGTTGACACTGGAAGCTCCGAAAGAGCGGCAGGGAGGAACAATCGTCGAGAGTGTGGCTGAGCTTGTGGAAAAACTCCGGGATGAGGTGAAAGTGATATAAACACAGTTCCCCGTTCCCGGTTCCCTGTTTCCAGTTCTCATGGAACAGGGGACTGAACTCTCAAAATTATTCTCGAGGTGATATATGGGAAATATATTGGTGGTGGTAGAACATTTTGGGAGGACGATGAAAAAAACGACTCTCTCAACAATCGCTGCGGCAAAATACCTGGCAGGGCTAGGTGGAGGAAACGTTGAAGCTCTCGTTATCGGTGGGGATTATGGAGAGTCAATCGCGGGTGAGGTGGCAAAATATGGCGTGTCAAAAGTGAACCTCATCATGGCGGATATCTTCGATGATTATCTCGCGGTAAACTATGCACCGGTAATAGCCGGGCAGATAGAAGAGAAAGGATATTCCTATGTGCTTGCCCCGGCATCTACCTTCGGAAAGGACCTCATGCCCCGTGTGGCGGGCCTTCTCGATATTCCCATGGCCTCTGACATCGTGGGGTTGGATATGGTGGATGGAGAACTTCAGATCAAGAGGCCCATGTATGCGGGAAATGCCATCGCCACGATAGTTCTCAAAGGTTCTCCCGCCCTCATTACAGTTAGGCAGACCGCATTTGATCCCGCACATGAAGAGGGAACAGCTCCAGTAGAAAAGTTATCCGTGTCATTTGATGAAGAAAACGTAAATACCAGGTTTGTGTCCCTGGAGATGACGGAATCAGAGAGGCCGGAGCTCACCGAGGCTCATGTCGTGGTCTCGGGGGGAAGGGGGATCAAGTCTTCCGAGAACTTCACCCTCATAGAGGAACTCGCTGACCTCCTCGGCGCTGCCATCGGTGCTTCGCGGGCGGCTGTAGACGCCGGTTGGGTTCCCAACGACTGGCAGGTCGGCCAGACGGGTAAGATTGTGGCTCCTGACCTCTACATTGCTGTGGGCATATCAGGTGCAATTCAGCACCTTGCAGGCATGAAGGATTCCAAGGTAATCGTTGCGGTGAACAAAGATGACGAGGCCCCAATATTTCAAGTGGCAGACTATGGGCTCGTGGCAGACCTGTTTAAGGCTATCCCGGAGTTAATAGATGAGTTGAAAAAAATGAAGGCCGATAATTAGGGGTCTTCAGCTGGATATTCCGAATATCGTTGCCATCAGGTATAAATAGAATTCCCCAGCCTAACATGGTATTCTTATCCAGTTTATTCAATTTCAGGTAAGTGGGGGTTGGTTCTCTTGAATGTGAAATATCTTTCCAGGTATTGGAAGAAAGGTACAGAATTCCTCGGCGTTAAGTATGCGATCCTCTGCGGCGCCATGACATGGGTGAGTGAATCCAACCTCGTTTCCTCAGTATCGAATGCGGGGGGATTCGGTGTCCTCGCCGGGGGGAATATGCCTCCCGATTTTCTCGTCACAGAAATTGAGAATACACGAGCCAAAACGGCCTATCCTTTCGGGGTCAACCTTATTACCATTGCCCCGAATTTTTCCCAGCAGATAGAGGTGGTACTCGATATGGGAGTGGAGTACGTATTCTTTGCCGGTTCCATCCCGTCAGGGACCGATATCAAGCGGGTAAAAGAGGCGGGAAGAAAAGTGGTCTGCTTCGCACCGATTCTACCCCTCGCAAAGAGACTGCTCAGGCAGGGGATCGACGGGCTCGCTATTGAGGGGAACGAAGCGGGAGGGCACATAGGCCCGATAGCTACCTCCGTTCTCGCACAGGAATTCCTTCCCCAGATATCGGAGGTCCCAATTTTCGTGGCCGGTGGGATCGGGACGGGAGAAATTATTGCATCCTATCTCCTTATGGGGGCTTCCGGTGCCCAGCTAGGGACCAGGTTCGTGGCTGCGAAAGAGTGCGTGGCTCATCCCCGTTTCAAAGAGGCATTTCTGAAGGCTTCAGCCCGGGACGCAATGCCCACGTCACAGTTTGACCCAGCCGTCCCGGTAATTCCTGTAAGGGCAATTACAAATGAAGGAACGCAGGAATTCAACCACCTTCAGCTCGATCTCCTCGGGCTCCTGAAAGAGGGGAAAATCAGCCGCGAAGAGGCACAGGTGAAGCTGGAGGAGTACTGGATTGGCGCCCTCAGGAAGGCTGTTCAGGAGGGGGATGTGGAGAAAGGGTCCCTCATGGCAGGGCAATCCGTAACATTCGTTACGAAAGAGCAGTCAGTAGAAGAAATTATTCATGAACTCGTGGAAGGAGCAGAGAGGAAGCTTCATAACCTCCTAGAGGGAAACAGTTAACGCTAATTACTTCCGGCACTTCCTTTAGATATTCTTCAAAATAGTGTCGACCAGTTGTTTAGAGGAGAGGCCCATCTCCTCGTATACATCATCTGATCTTCCAGAACTTCCGTATCTGTCAACCCCCATCTTGATGAACCTGACTCCCGTTAAACCTTCCGATGCAATCGCGTCTCCCAAAATATTCCCGAGTCCCGTATGAACGTTGTGGTCCTCATAGGTGACGATGAGTCCGGTTGAAGAGGATTGACGAAGGGCTTCCATGTCAGGCTCTGAGGGAGTGGAAACGTTGAAGATGTTCACAGCGATTCCCTTAGCCTGTAGGTTTTCCCATGCCTGGATTGCTCTGTGGACCATGGTTCCGCATGTAAAGATAGTGGCCCTTTTGCCCTCCCTGAGAAGATCAGCCTTGCCTGGAGCAAAAGTATATGTTCCGCCGAAGAAGGGCCGGTCCGAGGAATCCAGGATCACGGGAAGCTTGGATCTTCCCATGCCCACCATGAAGTTTCCCTCCTCGAATGATATGAACCGTATTACCCTGTCGGTCTGGTTCGGGTCGGCGGGGATGATGATTCTGAAGCCGAAGGTGTTACGCATGAGCCCAAGGTAGTCGATGCACTGGTGGGTTTTTCCGTCCTCCCCTACATCGAGACCCAGGTGGGTACACACAAGCTTCAGATTCGCCTCGTTGATGTCATTCAGTCGTTGTTGATTATATGTTTCACAGATTCCGAAGACTCCGAAATCCGCGAAGAACACAAGGGCTCCTGTTGTCGAAAGGGCACCGGCCAGTACCGCGGTATGATGTTCCTGGATTCCCGATTCGAAGAAATGGTGGGGGCATTCCTTTGAGAACCCTCCCGTCTTTACTGAGCCCGCAAGGTCACAGTCAAGGACAACGATGGGTGTCTCATTCCCGCAACGGTTGATCACGGCGAGGTCCTTCAGGGCGTTCCCAAAGGCACTCCTGTTATCAGTCTTTGCATCCTTTCCGTATTCCAGGGGGGCCCCCATATCGAGAATAACCCTTTTGCTGGGCTCTTTCGGGGGAATGTAGGTGAGTTTCCCGGAGGATCGAATTTTTTTAAATTCCTCTAACCTATCTTCCAGGCCAAGTTCCACCATTGCTTTCTTTAGGAGGTCCTCAGGCAGGGCCTTTCCGTGATATTCGAATTCGTTCTCCATAAAAGAAACTCCCTTTCCCATCACGGTTTTCGCGATAATGGCGGAAGGATTTTCTTCATCCGATATGGCTTCGTGGAGGGCACCATATATCTCATCAATGTCATGGCCATCGATCTCCGACACTTTCCACCCGTCTGACTCGAAATTTTTCCCGATATTCTGGGGCATTACATCGTTTATGTCTCCCGATATCTGGAGCCTGTTATAGTCCACAAGGGCTGTGAGATTTGTAAGGCCATACTTTTTGGCGAAGCGCCTGGCTTCGGCAATCTGCCCCTTCTGCTGCTCTCCGTCGCCCATGACGACAAAGACATGGCCGTCTCTATTATTCAGCCTCGCTGAGAGTGCGAATGCACTGCCCGCAGATAGCCCCTGGCCGAGGTTTCCCGTTGACCACTCAATACCGGGCAGGTTCCTCTCTATATGTCCCTCAAATGGAGATCCGCATTTTCTGAAGAAAGCGATCGCCTCCTCGAGGGGGAAGAATCCGAGCCTTCCAAGGGTGGCGTAAATCCCGGGGGAGGTGTGTCCGTGGCTCACAACGATCCTGTCCCGCTCTACGTTATAGGGATCTGCGGGTGAAATGTTGGCCAGGGAATAGAGTGTCATGAACATCTCAATGGAAGACATGGATCCGCCGGGATGACCTGAGCCCGCAAGGGTGGTCATGGTGAGAATATCACCCCTCCCATGCCTGCACTGCTCTTCTAAACGTTCCTTCACATCAACTGCGAGATTCCCTGTCAGGAACCCCCTGTTCAGCGCAAGATTCATCCTTCATGCTCCTTCTTGTATTCTTTTTCAGGGAATTTACGTTAGTTATATACCATAATCCAATGACAATTTACAGGGAAATAGCTCCTCCTGAATCTACTTACCCGCGGGCCCCGTTGAGAAAGCACACAAAATAACCAAACATCAGTTTATTTATTTACAGGTACCCTTTTCTTACTGATATTATTATCCTCCTGGCAGTGCCACATGTCTTGACTGTAAGGTGCCCCTATGCCAATATGTGTGTAAATCATTATTTTACGGAGGCTTAAATGGGGATGAATTTCGAGTCCTTTATAAGATCTATTCTTGTAGTTTTCCTTCTTTCCCTGCTGAGTGCGTGCGGACCCCAGATTCAGACTACGGTTAACTCGGGAGGGCCTTCCGTCCAGGAGGCGGTTACCTACCAGGGGCCGAGAGCAAGAATTGCCGTGGCGAAGTTCAGATGCAAGGCAGCAAAATGTTACGGGAGTATTGGGGAAGGTTTTACCGATATGCTTGGCACCGCCCTTTTCAGGACGGGGAAATATGTCGTCCTCGAGAGAGGGGAAGGTCTTGCTGAGATACAGCAGGAGTTGAATCTGGGTGAGAGCAGGTACGTGAAGAAGAGCCAGGCCCCCAAGGTGGGTCAGATGGAGGGAGCGGACATACTGATTATGGGTGCGATAACTG
Organism: uncultured bacterium; assembly: GCA_964432685.1. Classification (GTDB taxonomy): domain Bacteria; phylum Desulfobacterota; class Deferrimicrobia; order J040; family J040; genus CAYSOQ01. The sequence continues at coordinate 14,993 of CAYSOQ010000004.1, read as the reverse complement.
CATTCGAGCCCCACGCGTCGGGTTCGGCTGGAGGGGGTGTGGTCATTCCCCTCGGGGTTCCTTTTCTCGGCGGCGCCGGGTTGAAGAAAAAAGAAGCCTTTATTTCGGCCGACATAAGACTTGTGGATGTCCGTTCCGGAAGGGTTGTGAACGCCACCTCAGTGGATGGCCTGGCCTCCAGCTACAAGGTGGGGGGACTGGGAGGGTTCAGGGCAGGAAACGTGATCCTGGGTGGAGGTTTTTCCACGTATAAGAATACCCCCATGGAAAAAGCTGTCCGCGTCATGCTTGACAGCGCTATCAATGAGATCGCGAAACGCACTCCTGAAAACTACTTCCGTTATGACGAATCCGGGAATGCATATCCTCCCAAGGGGGGTACTTCAAAGTAATTAATAAATGGGAGGAAGGTTGAGTGTTATGAGGTTCCTTTCCTCTCCCAGGAAGGCGACTTTGTCCCCACAATTTGAAACTTTCTTGATGGTTGGGGATATTTAAGCAGGAACATTTCAGTGTCCGCACAGAATATTTTCGACATAACCTTTATCGGTGGGGGGCCAACAGGTCTCTTCGGAGCGTATTATTCAGGGCTTCGCGCCGCGACAACCAAGATTATTGAGTCTACAAAGTCCCTCGGGGGGCGTCTCAGCCACCTGTACCCTGAGAAAGAGATCTTCGATGTCATGGGATATCCGCGGATTAAGGCGGCGTCTTTGGTGGAGAAGCTCGAGGAGCAGGCATTCCAGTACGGCCCCACAATCTGTACGGATGAAAAGGTTACCCACCTGAAAATTATGGGTGAATGCCTCATCAGGTTGCAGACCACGGAGGGGGAGCACTATTCAAAGACTGTAATTATTACAGCCGGTGTGGGGGCATTCATCCCGAGGACCCTGGATATTCCAAACATAAAGGATCTCGAAGGGAAGGGCCTTTACTATTACCTAACGGATTTCAAACCCCTCAAAGGGAAAAGAGTACTCATTATTGGTGGAGGGAATGCAGCCCTGGATTGGGCTTACTCTCTTTCGAGCATCGCATCCCGCATCATTATTGCTCACCGGATGTCCAGCTTCTCAGCTCACGAATCGATGATCGATAAAATCAAGGAGATGAAAGTTGAGTTGAAATATCCCTTCTATGAACTAAAGGAGATAATTGGGAGGGAGAAAATCGAGGGAGCCGTCCTCTACAATAACAAGAGCGGGAAAGAGGAAATCATCCCGGTAGATGTGATCATACTCTGCGTCGGGATGGTGACCAATCTGGGGCCCATCAAGGAATGGGGCCTTGAGATCGAGGGGGCAGCTATCAAGGTTCAGCCGGATATGTCCACATCCCTGCCTCTCGTGTATGCAGCAGGGGACATTGTCTCATACCCGGGAAAGGTCCACCTGATTTCAACGGGTGCGGGAGAGGTATCAGTGGCCGTAAATTCCGCGAAAGAGTATATCGATGCCATTGAGAAGAGGACTTACTGAGGCGGGAGTGAGCCCCTTGGCCCTGGCCATCCGTCATCCATACAATACTCTTTCCTGATCTTTCGGTTCATCTCTTCAATCGTATCCCTGGAATCCCCCTCGCATCGGCCTAAATATTCTGTGAGTACCCTCTGGAAGAGTTCTGATGCATCTGTTCCCTTTGCGGGAGATTTTCCTGACAGCATCCGCCTCAAGACGATATCTTCTATGGTTTGTGCGAATTCTTCCTCGAGTGCGAATAATACCTGGGCCGGAATCTCCCCCGTGTAGGGAAACAGGGGGGAGAGGAGGAATGGGTCTCCCCCGGCCAGGGAGACTACCTTTCCCGCGCCGTGGCCATAGAGGGAAAAGAGGGTACTCGCGGTTTCATGAGGAAGGGAATGAGTATCCCTGAGGTCCTGGACCCCTGCCTCTATGTCTCCTGGATAGGGCCCCCCCGATGGATATGAGGGGGAAAGGTTCCTCCTCACACGGGGACGCACAAGTTTCCTGGATGCTTCTTTTACTGTGTCCGCTGACATCCTCCTGAAGGTGGTTAATTTCCCTCCTGTAATCGAGATAAACCGTTTTCCCTTCCCTTCGCACACGACCCGGTGCTTTCGGGGGACTTCCGACTCCTCCCGGTTTTTTACGTTAATTAAGGGGCGCAACCCGGAGTAAGCTGAGTAGACTTGGCTGGGGATTATCTCATTTCCTTCCAGGAGCCAATTCAAATTGGAAAGGAGGTAATCAACATCTTCAACTGTTGGCAGAGCGGATTCGGGTGGTCCAGTGAAATCGGTGTCTGTAGCACCGATGATGGAGTGTTTGAGAAAGGGGAGAATGAAAAACAGGCGCCCATCTGATTCCGCTTCTACGAATAGAGCTTTGTTGAATAGTCGGGGGACCTCAAGGTGTACCCCTTTCGTGGGGCGCAAAAGGTTTCCCCGAAAACCTGCGAATCTTCGCACTTCATCAATCCAGGGCCCTGCAGCGTTTATTATCACGGAGGATCGAATCTCACTCTCTTCTCCTGAAAGAGTGTGGCGAACCCTCGTGTGGTAGAGTCCATCTTCATGGGATATGGAACTAACTTCCGTGTAATTCGATGCTTTCCCCCCGGCCTTCGTTGCCGCAATGATATGTTCGAGTACCAGCCGTTCCGGCATGAGTAGCTGGTAATCAGAGAAAACGAAAAGGGAGGTGAGTTCCTCTGTCCTGATACCGGTAAGTTTTCCCCGAGCATTACTTCCCAGGTGAATTGAACTTTTGTGGATTTTCCTCCTTCCTGCGAGGATATCGTACAGGAACACCCCCAACGCTGCTAGAAGGGGAGACCTTCGGTTACCCCTGTAGAGAGGGATTCGTATGTCCAGGGGGGTGACGAGGTGAGGGAAGGTGTGCCCTATCCAGTAGCGTTCGTCAAGGGCTTCCTTCACCAGGCCAAACTGGTACGATTCGAGATACCGGATTCCCCCATGTACAAGGCGGGAGGATTTCGATGATGTCCCGGAGGCGAAGTCGTTTTTCTCCACGAGTGTTGTCTTGAACCCGGCCAGGGAAGCTTCGAGAAGGCAGCCTGCCCCTGTGATTCCTCCGCCTATGACCAGGATGTCCACTTTACTCAACTCGTACCCCTCCACTCCACCATCTCCCGTGGAACATTCGTGAAGAACCCGGAGACCCCCATATCCCGGAGTTTCAGGTAGGGATCGAGATGATTGACAGTATATGCGAAGATGGGAACCCCCCTTTTTTTCGCCACTTCCACCCGGCTTCGATCAAGGTAACGGCGGTTTACATTTAATGAGAGATACCTGCCCGGGGGTAAAGAGCCTATCTCCTCAAGGGAGGGTTTTCGGATAAGGCGCGACAGGGGGAAAGAGGGCTCCATATTTCCAAATATTTCCAGTTCCTCCCGGAGGAATGAGGAAACGATTACCTTCGACCCTGCCCCCTTCTCCCTCAGGAACTGTGCCAGTGCGTTACCCCCTCCTGCGCACTTGATTTCCACGTTCAGGGGGATCCTTCCACGAAGCAAATCCAACCCTTCTTCAAGGGTGAGTATCCTTTCCGACCCTCCAAGAGGAACTTTCTTCAATTCATCGAAGGTTGATTTGCTGATTACTCTCTTTTCCCCGGAGAGGCGCTGAGTGTCAGCGTCGTGAAAAAGAACGGGAATCCTGTCAAATGTCAACCTGAGGTCGACCTCGATCATGTCGGCGCCTACCTCGAGGGCACGGCTCAGGGCCTTGCGTGTGTTTTCAATGTAGGAGGAAGATGCTCCTCTATGAGCAATTACGAGGGGAAAGGTGTGAAATATTTCCGTTAATCGCGGCACCATGTTTCGATCCTTCAGAAAATGTACCGCGTACTGGATTGCTTGGCAAATTTTTTATTATTGGGTTTGTCCTCTTACCCCTCATCCCTGAAGGGCGGCAGAGACTTTCCCCTTCATCCTGAGTATGGCCTGGTTGTGGATCTGGCAGACCCTCGACTCCGTGAGGCTCAATATCGCCCCTATTTCCCTCATTGTGAGTTCATCATAATAGTAGAGGGAGATAAGGAGCTTTTCATTGTCAGGGAGATCCTCGATGGCCTTGGATACCACTTCCTGGAGGTCCCGCAAAGAGTCCTCATCCATCTTTTTCTCCATTAGAAAGTTGGCGAGAAACTTCCTCTGGGTAAACATGGATTCTGGATCGTCGTTTACCTCATCGAGAGAGAAGATTGATACTCCCGCTACAAGGGAGAGTTCCTTTCTCACATCATCTACGGACATCCCCATTTCACTGGCGACTTCCTCTTCGGTAGGGGGTCTTCCCAGTACGGCTTCTAAGTCCTTGAACACCGACTGTAGATTATTTGCTTTCTGCCTGACGGAGCGTGGACACCAATCGATGGCCCTTAGATAGTCGAGCATGGCTCCCCTGATCCTGAATTCGGCGTATGTAGAGAATTTGACGTTTTTCTCTGCGTCGAATTTGTCTATGGCATCGATGAGTCCAGTGACACCGTACCCAATGAGATCATCCAATTCGATGTGTGGGGGTAGCTTCATGGCGAGTCTCGCCGCGATGAATTTCACTTTCGGGAGCAAATCGATGATCAATGTTTCCCGTTCGCTCTCCGTCATCTTTTTCTTCTTTGACTGATCTAAGGATAATGCTGCTGTCGGTTTCATTTCAGACCCCTTCTGATTGAGATATTGTCCTGTCGTGCTCTTCTTTCAGGACGCGTTTGGCGAAAAATTGCTGTCCCTTCCTGGTTGTTTCTTCTGGTTCACTTACCAGGATCTTACGTGCGAGAGAACGGAACACATTCTCCATGGCCCCCCCCTTGGGAAAGGTACAGGGAGTTTCTAGATACCGGATCGAATCCCTGATTTCCTTAGCGAAGGGGACATATCCACAGAAATGAAGATTTACATCGAAAAATGATTGTGTCTGTTCATAGATAATGTCGTATGTGGAGATGGCCTCATCTTCGCTCTCCACCATGTTCACCACGAGCTTGAATTCCTTCTCCCCGAATTTTTTATGAAGGACATTAATGGATGAGAGGGTGTTGACGATAGAGGTAATCTCCGGGGTGGAGACCAGAATAATTTCGGTGACGCTAGTGTTGAAGAACATCACATTTGACGAGATGCCGGTAGGGGTGTCGATGATTACTATGTCCGCCACATGATCGATCGTGTCAAGGGCACTTAAAAGAGAAAGTTTCTGGCTCACATCAGGTTCAGAAATTTCGTAAATACCTGTTCCCGCAGGGATTATCTTTATTCCCTTAGATATTTCCATAAGAGCTTCCTTGATTGGATGTGATCCAGATAGGACATCGTACATGCTCACTTCCGGCAGAGCCTTGCACATTACTTCCACATTTCCATTTCCGAAATTCCCATCGATTATGAGAATTTCATGGCCCTCGTCTCTGAAGGCATAGGCAAGATTGACTGTGATGAGAGTTTTTCCAACTCCCCCCTTCCCGCTGCTGATGGAGAGAACTCTGAAATTATTCCTTTTTACCGAATTTTCTGGTTTCATCCCGTATCCACCTTCCAGGGAACATCATGTCTTTGCAGGTAAAGGTATATCAAGATGTATGCCAAAGAGGTATAATTTATAAGTGATTGATTATTAAGGAAAATAATAGTGTCTTTAAAAATAGGTGGTTATAGAATTACCGTCAAAATTACAAGAACCGTCAAATAGTTGACGTATAAGGAGGGGGAGATGGGGGGGAGAGGTTACAATGGGATATTTTTTCTTTTGATCTTCTCTACCAGGGTAGTCCTTTTGATCCCGAGGAGGTTAGCGGCCTTCTCTTTGTTCCCCCCTGTGAGTTTGAGAGCCCTACTGATCAGGAAAGTCTCCAGGGAATCCACTTCCTCTTTAAGGTTGACGGGAAATGGTTGACGATTTCCCTTCGTGTCAGCAAGTGTCACATGGTTGGGGAGAGGGAAATTCCTCCTAATCTTCTCAGGGAGATCGCTTGCCTTTACGATTCCACCCCTTTTCAGGACGACGAGCCTTTCCACCAGATTTTCAAGTTCCCTCACGTTTCCGTCCCATTCATACTCTATGAGAAGCTCCATGGCCTTGTCAGATATCCTCTCGATATTTCCACTCCGTTTCTCGTTATATTTCTCGATAAAGTAGTGCAAAAGCAGGGGGATATCATCTTTACGTTCTTTGAGAGAAGGGATCCTGAGAGGGATCACATTTAACCTGTAGAAGAGATCTTCCCTGAAACGGTTATTCCTCACTTCCTCTTCCAGGTCCTTGTTTGTGGCGGCAATAACCCTTACGTCCACTTTGAGGGTATTCGAACTTCCAACCGGGTCGAATTTCTTCTCCTGGAGGACCCTCAATAGTTTCGCCTGGAGGGAGGGGCTCATCTCCCCCACTTCATCGAGGAAGATTGTTCCATGGTTGGCCAGTTCGAACCTTCCCGTCCTGGGAGAAATTGCACCTGTGAAGGCTCCTTTGACATGGCCGAAAAGCTCACTTTCCAGGAGATCCTCTGGAATGGCCGCACAATTGACTGGAACGAGGAGGTTATGAGCCCGGCTACTGTTGTAGTGGAGTGCCCTTGCTACCATCTCTTTCCCAGTGCCTGATCTCCCGAGAATCAGTATGGTGGAATCAGTATCGGCCACTTTTTCGATGAGGGAAAGAACCTCCAGCATTTCCCTGGAAGTGCCGATTATATTTTCGAAGCTGTATTTTTTCTTCACCTGTTTTTTAAGGTTGATATTTTCTTTTTTTATCCTCGTGTGCTCGAATGCTTTTTTCACCAGGTATCGGACATCATCGATTTTAAAGGGTTTTGTGATATAGTGAAATGCTCCGAGCTTCATGGCTTCCACAGCGGTTTCAACCGTCCCATATCCGGTCATCAGGATCACTTCGCACTCGGGCTGCTTATCCTTCGATGCTTTCAACACATCGAGACCATCCAGTTTGGGCATCTTGAGGTCGGTGAGCACCACGTCGAAGGATGTGTCCCCCACACGCTTAATTGCTTCTTCGCCGTTACGGGCGAGAGTGAGCTGAATCTGTGGACTCGAAAAGACCTCCTGGAGGATGGAGAGGATGTGTTCTTCGTCGTCTGCGATGAGAAGTTTCTTTATCATCTGGAACCCTAATTTCCTCCTCTTTATCCAAAGGTTATCAGGTTTCTCCATATCGTGCAAAGAGTGTTTTTCCTGATTGACATTTTTAAGGAATCACCTCTAAAGTAATGGGAAAATATTCCGATATGAAGGATATGCGGTACGAATGGGAGCATCCGGTATGCAGGGTGGGAACTGGAGGCCCCGTAACGGACCTCACGAATAAATTACGGTGGCCTTAGGAGCTGGTATTAATTATGAGACTTTCTGGAGATAATTTCGAAAGGTATATTGAAGATGTTCGTAAACTTCCTGATTTTAGAGAGGAAATGGTCTCAAAGATCAAAAGGAAAATCAAAGAAGGGACATATCATTTCGATGTACAGGCCCTTTCGATGAAGTTAATCCAAACCTCAATTGATGAGATTTTCTATTAAGGGCTGTTCCCTCTTTCCCTTTATTTCTTCATCCATGGTTTAGTCTACACTTTCCTTGAGCGGGACACATATCGCATTAGGATTTTTTCGTCTTCCATTCCAAGGTTAGTGAACTTGATGCCCACCCTCAGGTTCCCTTTGCTATATTTCCCGGGAAGACGGTACAAAACCTTTCCGGTAAGGCGGATAAATTTCTCTCCTGGAAGTGAGAGGTGGACCTGGACTTCCTCGTCGCCCTGGAAGATGGGATCATGGATTTCGAGTGAAGTACCGCCCGAGGAGATATCGACGACTGTTTCCTTCATCTTTCCATTTTTTCCTGCTACCGTCACGTGAGCCGGTTCCAGGGGAGGAGGTTTTACCCTGTAGGAATGCCGCCTCTGGGTGTATTTGATCAGGCCGGCCACCCTTAAGGGGATATTGTTTCCTCTTTCCTCTTCAGGACCTATGGGGAAGGCAAGGAAGGAGTAGGGGACTTCGTCGAAGATGTACTCCACTTTTACCGGGGTTTTTTCTTCAAGGAGACGATCCAGACCAGGGGGTTCTACGTGGTGGAATGATATCAATTCCTCCGTCGCATGGACAGATGAGAGAGCCCCCTGGAAGGCCCTTTCACTTCCCTCAGGTTTGAGTTTGAATGGTCCTCCACCTTGCAGTAATTCCTTCAGGTGTGCGTACACTGATTCCACGGTGTCGATTTCCCTCACGCGGTAGGTTTCGGGAATCACTTTTTTCGCCTCCTCCGCACGTTTTTTCAGGGCCAATAGGTAGGTGGTGAGAAAAAGAGCAACAATAAGGAGAGACCCGAGGGAGATGAATTCGAGAATTCTGTACCTTCTTCTAACCTCATGGTAGGCTCCTTTGTTGTTTCCCCCATCTGTCCTGGACCTGGCGACTGGGCCGGGGGAGGGCAAAACCATTGAGGCTGATACTTTATACGATGAAGGGGTAACCCGGAAAGAGGAAAAAGCGGCATGACTTCCAGGAATCAGGGGGAAAATAATCAGGATGGCCATACACAAAAGGCCCGCCAGACAACTCTTTCTGGTTCCCCATGTTTTCATGCCCTGGCCATCTCCATTATTGGAGGATATTCGATTTTCTTTGACATTGAGTACAACGACCGCCTTCAAGGTTTCTTACAACCGTATTGTACCCCCTCCTCTCAACGAGAAGGGTATTGCACCCGGGGCACAAGGTGTTCGATTTCTCCCCCAGGTGGACGTTCCCCGGGTAGACATACAGGAGTTTCTCCCTGGCGATTTTGCAGGCCAGGTCCATCCTTTCCAGGGGGGTCTCTTCCGCAGAGAATCGGTAATTCGGAAAATACCTGGATATGTGAATCGGTATGCAGGGGTCGAGGCGCGCAATAAAATCGACGATTTTTCCTATTTCATCTTCCCCGTCGTTCAAGTCTGTCACGAGCAGTGTCGTTACCTCGACATGGGCCTTCCCCTGGGAAGTTTCGATGGCTTTTTTTACCGGTTCGAGGCTTCCACCTGACACCTCCCGGTAAAGGTCATCCCTTGAAAATTTCAGGTCGATATTGAGAGCATCGATATATTCTAACAGCTTTTCAAGGGGGGGTGTGTTCACATATCCGTTCGTTACGAGGACGTTTTTCAGACCCTCGAGATGAAACGCTTTGGCACAGTCGTAAACAAATTCCCACTGAATAAGGGGTTCGTTGTAAGTGTAGGCGATTCCGATGGCACCTGTCCGTTTCGTTTCCTTCACGAGATCATCAATCAGTATATCTTTCAGTTGGGTGGCTCCCTCGATGAGATGCCAGTTCTGACAGAATTTGCATCGAAGGTTGCAGCCAATGGAGCCAATCGACAGGATTTCCCTCCCGGGGTGGAAATGGTAGAGAGGTTTTTTTTCTATAGGGTCCAATGCAAGGGCAGCCACCTTTCCATAGGTGAGAGGGATGAGAGTGCCTTCACGGTTCATCCTCACACCACATATTCCATGTTTTTCCGGAGCGATGGAGCAGTAATGGGGACAGAGCTGGCACACGACTTTCGGTCCCTCTTTCTTGAAAAACTCTCCTTTTCGCATCACCCCTTGTTTTCTCCCTGCTCAACCAGAAATATTAAACTGATCAAAAGATTTTTCTGGTTCTCTCCATGTGACATCAATGTTGGTCACGAGTGCACCCGGAGGGCCTTTTCCCATGAATGCGATGACTTTTTCGATCTCCAGGGTCCCTCCCTGAATTACAGCCTCAACCCTTCCATCCGGGAGGTTTTTCACGAATCCCCTGGTTCCAGCTTCCCGTGCTACCTCCTGGGTTGATGCCCGGAACCAAACTCCCTGTACCTTCCCTGAAACGACAACCCTCGCCTCATACATGGCCGTCTCTTTCTTCCTCGATCATGGAAATGAATTCATCCTCGGAAAGGATCGATATCCCCAGGGTATCCGCTTCTATGCGTTTCCGCCCCGCTTCTTTTCCTGCCACTACGTAGTCCACCCTTTTTGAAACGGAACTTGCCACGGCTCCACCCAAATCAAGGACGAGTCGTGTGGCTTCCCTCCTTGGAATTGAAAGGACCCCGGTGAATAGAAAAGTTTTTCCTTCGAGGGCTCCCTCCGAACGTGCCTCCGTCAGGGGGTTGACGCCTGCCTGGAGAAGTCCATTTACCGTCTCCCTCCCATCTGGGGAGGAAAAAAAGTCGACAATGCTCCTCGCTGCTTCTGGACCCACGTCCTTTATCTGGGTGAGCTCATCTAAAGAAGCTTCTGTAAGATTATCGATGGTTTGGAAGCGGGATGCCAGGGTGGAGGCCAGGTGCTCTCCCACGTGGCGTATACCGAGGGCAAAGAGAAAACGGGATAGGGTGGGCCGCGTTCCCCTTTTAATTGAAACAACCATGTTTTCCGCCAGTTTTTCCCCGAAACCTGGAAGCTCTTGCAGGGCCTCCCGCGGAATTTGGTAAAGATCGGCCATATTCCGGACAAGTCCCTCTTCTATGAGGAGGTTGATCGTCTTTTCCCCCAGGCCCTCCAAATCCATTGCTTTCCTGGCAACGAAATGCTTGAGCGACTCCCTCAACCTGCCTTTGCACTCTTTCCCCGTACAGCGATGAGCTACGCCCTCCTCGTCCCGGGCAACGGCCGAGCTGCACTCTGGACACGTGAGCGGCATGGAGAAAACCTTCTCCTTCCCGCTGCGCTTCGATGGAACAGGTTTTACCACTTCCGGAATGACGTCTCCCGCCCTCTGGACGACAACCGTGTCACCCACGCGGATGTCCTTCCTTGTGATCTCGTCCAAATTATGGAGTGTGGCTCTCTTTACCTCCACTCCGGAGATCCTTATGGGATTCAGGATAGCCACTGGAGTGAGGATCCCCGTCCTCCCTATCTGGACTATGATCTCTTTCAACTCCGTAGTTCCCTGGGTTGGAGGAAACTTGTACGCTATGGCGTACCGGGGGCTTTTGGAAATTGCCCCGAGCCTTGCCTGCTGTTCCAGGGAGTCAACTTTCAAGACGATTCCGTCCGCCTCGAAGGGAAGGGACTCCCTGATCTTCTCCACTTCCCTGAAAAAATCTATCCCATCCGAAACGGATTCACACTTCCGCCATATAGAATTTACGGGGAGCCCCAGGTTCTTCAAAGCATCCAGAATTTCTCCCTGGTTCTTTAAGGAGATCCCATTCGTCAGGCCTATCCCGTAAAAAAAGGCTTTAAGGGGCCTTCTGGCCGTTACCCGGGGGTCTAGCTGACGGAGGGACCCTGCAGCGGCATTTCGAGGATTGGCGAAGGCGTCACCTCCCTCTTTGACCCTCTCCCTGTTGAATCCTCTAAAAGCCTCCTTTTCCATGTACACCTCTCCCCTTGCCTCCATACGTTCGGGGACTTCCGTTCCGGGGGAAGGATTGAGAGCCAGGGGGATCCCCCCGATGGTCCTCACATTACCGGTAATGTCCTCTCCCACAAATCCGTCTCCCCTGGTGAGGGCACGATCCATCCTTCCGTTCAGGTACACTACCTCGACGGCCACTCCATCCATCTTAATCTCTCCCGCGTACGTTACCTTTTCCTCTCCAAGGATTTTCCTGATCCGCTTTTCGAATTCGTACATCTCTTCTTCCGTGAAGGCATTCTGGAGGCTTAGCATGGGGGTCGAATGGGTGCCCCTTATGAATTCCTCTGCAGGCTTCCCTCCTACCCTCGCTGTGGGAGACTCGGGGGAAGCGAAGTGGGGGAACTTCCTTTCCAGGCCATCAAGTTCCCTGAGCAGAAGATCGTATTCAAAGTCTGAGATCTCAGGATCATCGAGGACATAGTACCGGTTGTTGTGGTGGGAGATGAGTCTCCTCAGATTCTCGATTCTCTCTCTCGGGCCTTTTTTTTCCATGGAGTAGGGGGCACCGTGGGTGTCCACGAGCAGTCTCTTTTTAGGATAAATTATGCATACGTTACGAGTTTGATTATACAATAATTAACTCAACGGCACGTAAGGCTGAGGAAATCAGTTAAGGGACAGACGTGGATTTTTAAGGAGGAATACGTGAGGGGAAGAAGATGAGAAATGTTGGGATTGCCCTGATTATTCTTCTTTCTATCCTCGCGGTGTCATGTTCATACGGCAGGGTTAACGGACATGGCGCTGGAAGAGAGAAGGAAGTCTACCTCCCGGTTGACAAACCTCCCAGGCTTGTCCTCATCCGGGATGCGGGAGTGTATTATGCTCCCGAGTCCAGATCGGATATATTTTTCTACGGTGGGTGGTGGTACTATTATTCGGATAGTACATGGTACAGGAGTGTTTCGTACAAGGGTCCCTGGAAAGGAGTCGAAGAGGGCTTTCTGCCTTTTGCGATTTTGAAGGTGCCACTGGAAGATTTCAAAGTTCCCCCTCCCGACTGGGGCAAGAAAGAGGGAGAGGAGAGCGGGCCCACCGTAGGTAATGGTGGAAACGAGGAGGGGAGCCCCCCCGGGGATTAACCCCATTTCGGGTGACCGTCGGTTAATTACCAGTTAGTTGGAGAGGCAGTCCATGTCCGTATTCGGTGGGATCGATATCGGTGGGACGTTGGTAAAGGCCTTACTGCTCGATGATTCCGGAGAGAGGATACATTTTTTCTCCTTTGAATTTCCGAAGGCCCCATCGAGAGCCGAGTCCATTCTAGCCATCGAGGATAGAATCCTTTCTGAATGGGAGGGGGAAGGAGTTTTACCTGATGGATTCTGCTTTGCCATTCCCGGAATTGTTTCTCCACGGTCGGGAAGGGTCCTTCACTGCCCCAACATACCTGGTTGGAAAGATTTTGACTTCATCTCATCTCTATCCAGAATCAACCATGAGAAAGTAATCGTTGAGAACGATGCGAATGCAGGTGCCTACGGCGAATATGCGTCTGGTAGCGGGAAAGGTCTCGAGTCATTCGTGTACGTCTCCCTGGGAACAGGAGTGGGAGGGGGGGTAGTCCTGGATGGAGAGCTCTACAGGGGGGCCTTCGGCAGGGCCGGGGAAATCGGGCATATTCCCCTTGACGTGGATGGGGGAGAGTGCGGGTGTGGTGGAAAGGGGCACCTCGAGGTATTCAGCGGGGCTATCGGGATCCTGCGTAGTGCCAGGAAGGAACTCCCGGGAGGTTTCGGAGGGGATATGGAGGACCTTTCTTCCATGGCGGATGGGGGTGATGAACGAGCTATAGGGATCTACACAGAAGCCGGGAAGTATCTGGGGAGGGGGTTTGCCGCTATCATCAACATACTTGACGTGGAAGCAATCATCATAGGTGGAGGTCTTTCGAGGGCGCTTCCCTATATGATTGGAGGAATAAGGGAGATGATTGATCTCCATACTTTCGGTGTGCCTCCCGGGGAGGTTCACATTCTTGCGGGGAGCAACAGGGAAAAGTCGGGTGCTGTTGGAGCGGCTCACCTGGCGATGAAGGCGTTTCAAAGATAAATATCAATCTGTCAGATAGGGAGGAAGGACGATGGTTGTGAAAGGATTGTCGGATCTTGAGCTTTCTGGAAAAAGAGTCCTTATCAGGGTTGATTTCAATGTACCCCTGGATCGACGGGGAAGGATCACAAACGATACCCGGATCAGAGCTGCCATTCCAACCTTGAACTACCTGAGGGAGAACCGCTGTCCCCTGGTAGTCATGTCCCACCTCGGGAGGCCAAAGGGAAAATGGAACAAGGCATTGAGCCTTTCCCCCGTTGCGAAGAGGCTTGGCAGGCTTCTCGGTGTGAACGTAAAGTTTCCGGGAGATGTACAGGGAGATAAGACTGAAGAAGCGGTTCGATCACTCAAGGGAGGAGAGGTCCTTCTCCTTGAGAATCTCCGTTTCTACCCCGGTGAAGAGAACAATGACCCCACCTTTGGGAAAAAACTCTCGGATTATGGAGAGGTCTTCATCAACGATGCCTTCGGTACTGCTCACAGGGCTCACGCATCGAACAGTTCGGTTGCCTCATGTTTCAAGGAAAAAGGGGCGGGCCTCCTCATGGAAAAGGAGATCGCCTATTTCGAGCGGGCCCTGGAAAGCCCGGTGAGGCCCCTGGTTGCCATATTCGGCGGAGCGAAAGTTTCCGGTAAGATACAGGCCATACGGAATGTTGTAAAAAAGGTGGATAAGATACTCATCGGTGGAGCCATGGCGAACACATTCTTTGTTGCACTTGGCTACGATGTGGGGACCTCCCTGTTCGAGGAGGATATGGTGGCTGTTGCCAGGAGGGTTCTCACCGAGGTGAAGAGGAGGAAGGTGAAAATTTATCTTCCCGTAGATGTAGTGACTGCCGGGAGGATGGACGGAGATGCGGCAACGGTGATCACACCCGTGCCCGAGATCCCGAAAGGGTACATGGCTCTCGATACCGGCCCTGCCACAAGGCTCCTTTTCAGAGAGGCATTAAGGGATGCGAAAACAGTAGTCTGGAACGGCCCAATGGGTGCTTTCGAAATAGATGCCTTCTCTCGTGGGACCTTTGCGCTCATAGATGACCTTGCGGGATGCCATGGTCTCACCATTGTGGGAGGGGGTGATACGGATACGGCACTCATAAGGGCCGGCATGTTCGACAGGATGTCCTACGTCTCCACCGGAGGTGGGGCCTTCCTTGAGCTCCTTGAGGGAAAGAAACTGCCTGGAATCGAGGCGCTTAAATAATATATTCTGCCCTTCCGATTTCGGTGTTCATAAGCCGATTGTCCAGTGGACCATGTTGAAAAGAGTGTGGAGAAGAACAGGTGTATAGACCTCACCGGTCTTCTCGCGCAGGAACCCAAGCAGGAGTCCCGGGATTACTGTCATGAGCCTTATGGGGGTGAAGGATACAGCTATGTGGGTCCCGCAGAAGAGGAGAGCCGTGACCACGATCTTCAACGCCGGCCTTCCCTCGACATGATCGAAGAGAAATCCCCTGAAAAATAGTTCCTCTGGAAGAGAAGTGAGCAGGAGGGATGAAGACCAGAAGTGCAAGGAGGGGGTGCCGGAGAGGAGG
>CAYSOQ010000003.1:0-22546 GCA_964432685.1 uncultured bacterium | reverse complement strand
GGTTCAAGCGCGCTACCTCTGCAAATCCCCCCGATCACGAAGGTAAAGTTAACATGTTCGAGAACGGAGTAATGACCCAGGGAAATTATCTTCTTAACGAGATTTCGAGCGTAGCTCTCCGATAATTCATTCTCTAGATCATCGATTTTTGACTTCGAATAACAGAGGCGAGCCGCCAGGGCGATTACCCTTTCAGGATTTTCAGTATATTTTATTAGCTTTACATACATCTACGGGCCGAAAGATCTATTCGGAATCCCTCTGGCCATACTTTCTGCGAAACCTTTCTACTCTCCCTGCAGTGTCCACGATCTTTTGTGTTCCAGTAAAGAAGGGATGACAGTTCGAACAGATGGCAACCTTGATCTCAGGCATGACCGAGTGAGTTTCGAAGGTATTTCCGCAGGCACACTTCACCACAGCTTTCTGGTACTCCGGATGGATATCCTTTTTCATCACAGTTCCTCCACTCCGTTTATGGAATGTATTTGAATGGGGTTCAGATTTTTCAGGTTATGCTATTGATTCATGGATTCGAGAAACTCCCTGTTGGTCTGAGTTTTCGATATCTTATCAATGAGGAATTCCATGCTCTCTCCGGGAGATAGGGGAGATAAGAACTTTCGGAGGATCCATATCCTTTGAAGGTCTCCCTCTTCGATGAGAAGTTCCTCTTTCCTCGTACCTGATTTGTTGATATCGATTGCGGGAAACACCCTCTTTTCCGAGATCTTTCTCGAGAGAACAAGCTCCATATTACCCGTGCCCTTGAACTCCTCGAAGATCACCTCATCCATCCTGCTCCCAGTCTCGATGAGGGCAGTGGCTATTATGGTGAGAGAGCCTCCCTCCTCTGTATTCCTGGCTGCGCCGAAGAACCTCTTGGGTTTCTGCAGCGCATTCGCATCCACACCTCCAGAAAGGACCTTTCCAGAAGGGGGAACCACAGCATTGTAGGCCCTCGCAAGCCTGGTAATGCTGTCTAAGAGGATCACCACGTCCTTTTTGTGCTCAACCAACCTCTTGGCCTTATCAATCACCATTTCGGCTACCTGTACATGCCTCTGGGCTGGTTCATCGAAGGTAGAACTTATCACTTCCCCCTTCACGCTTCTCTGCATGTCAGTCACTTCCTCTGGCCTTTCGTCGATTAAAAGTACAATGAGAACGATCTCGGAATGATTTGAGGTGAGGGCATTCGCAATATTCTGAAGGAGGATTGTTTTCCCTGCCCTTGGGGGGGCAGTGATAAGAGCCCTCTGCCCTTTCCCAATGGGTGCGATGAGATCGATTATACGAGTCGAGATATTATCACTTGCATACTCGAGAGAAAACTTTTCCATGGGATAGAGTGGAGTGAGGTTGTCAAAGATGATCTTATCCCTTGATACCTCAGGATCATCATGATTAATCTTCTCCACTTTCAGGAGGGCAAAATACTTTTCCTCCCCCTTAGGAGCCCGGATCTGACCGGTAATCGTATCCCCTGTCCTCAAGCCGAATCTCCTGATCTGAGAAGGTGACACGTATATATCATCTGGACCGGGAAGGTAGTTTGAATCGGGAGACCTCAGGAAGCCGTAACCGTCAGGCAGCACTTCCAATACGCCCTCCCCCTGCACTATAACTTCATCAGTATCAGATATCTGGCTAGCCTGTAGGATGGAATAAATCAGCTCCTGCTTCTTCAGGCCGGCCGCCCCTTCCACTGAAAGCTGTTTAGCAATCTCAGTAAGCTCGCCGATGCGCATTTTCTTTAAATCTTTCAGGTTCATAAAACTGCTCCTCCAGACTCCCTTGTAGATTATTGCCAAGAACGAATTGCCGAGACTATTTGCTGATTTGACCTACCTCGGTGGGTTTTCTCGCCTTAGTACACAGCTATTTTCATCCCTGCATGTTGAAATGTCAAGGGAAATGTACATGATATTCCCTGTTCATGAATGATAAATATGTTCCTCAACTGTCCATGCAGGATAGATAAACAACCGTTACCTGGCGCCAGGATAAATGGGGGTTCCTCCTAAAAGAGTGATAGTTCCCATCGCACACGCTACACTCAGGTCTTACATCTATATTTTCTGACAATAGGCCGCCCCCAACCAGTATTTTTTGGGCAATCCACTTCAGGTCGAGCATCCCCTTCAATCCCTTCTTTTCATCGAAACTTCCAGGGGGCAAATGGGGAAATTGTCCCACAACATCCATTCCAACTTCATAACAGCACCTTGATGCTCCCGGCCCCACCGCGGCCACTAATTCTCTCCCACATCTTCCAGTGAGATCCATAAAACGCTCCAGGCCTTCTTCGATGATACCTCCCGCCAGGCCCCTCCATCCTCCATGAAGGATCATGAAGGCAGGCATATGAGGGTCAGCAATGATGACGGGGAGACAATCCGCCGTGAAGATCAGTGCCCCAGTATCGACTGTGGCTGAAATCAGGCCATCCCCCTCCTGTCCGATCATATCCCTTTGATTCTTTTCATCAATTAGCAGAACTCTCCGCCCATGAACCTGCCTCAGGTATACGAGCTTTTCCGGGGGAACCCCAAGTGTCCTGACCACATCGGGTACTCCTTCTCCCTTTGCCGCGTCGAACCCAATGCCTCCAAAGGCGTGAGCGAGACCTTTAACTGCGTTCAGGGTAGTTGATTGTGAAATGACGATTTTCTTCATACTCCGTCCAGAAATGCCCAGAATTCAGAGAATTCCCCTGGATCTTCGAGGGAAAATTCCATTCCCTCGCCTGTCTCGGGGTGGTCGAAGGAAAGGTACCATGCATGGAGATAATTCCTTTCTGCGGCATATTTCCTCTCCCCCATTCGGTCACTGATTCGTATTGTTCGCCCTCTTCTCGAGTAGAGGGGATCGCCCACTACTGGATGGCCGAGGTAGGATGCGTGAACCCTTATCTGGTGAGTCCTGCCGGTGAACAGTTCAAATTCCACAAGGGAAAATCCCTTATGCTCTTTCTTTACCCTGTAGGAGGTAACCGCCCTTCTCCCTGGAGATTTGAGAACAGCCATCCTCTTCCTGTCCTTTCCGTGGCGGCCTATGTAGGTCTCGAGTCTCCCACTTTTCTCCTTGAGAGTTCCGTAAAGTATTGCCCGGTACCTCCTTCCCACGGAGTGTTTCGAAAACTGTGCCTGGAGCCGCCTGTGGGCCCTGCTTTCCTTCGCCACGACCATTACTCCTGAGGTGTCCTTGTCGAGCCTGTGAACAATCCCCGGGCGATAAGGTTCCCCCTCACGGGAAAGATCTTTTACTTTTGAAAGCAGTGCATTAACGAGGGTCCCTGAGGGATGGCCGGGAGACGGATGGACTACGAGTGCGGCCGGTTTATGGATAACCGCGATACAGTCATCTTCGTAAAGAATTTTCAGGGGAATATCCTCGGGGACCAGGTCCAGCGGTTCGAAAGGAGGAATGGAAACCTCTACCTCTTCCCCTTCACGAAGGATGGTGCCTCCTTTTTTCGGCACCTTTCCCTCTACCCTGATGTGACCCTTCTCGATCAATTTCTTGACAAAGGACCTGGACAGATGGGGGAGGTGAAGTTGTACGAAAAGATCGAGTCTTTTTCCCTTCTCATTACTGGAAACACAAAAAATACAGGACTTCTTATGCTTCACCATATTTTCGATGGGATTCTTGGAGCATGCTTCACCAGGACGTCTACCAGGGCCATCTCGAAAAAGGAATATGTGTTTATGATTTCTCCGTCTACCCTGTTTTCGTAATACCTTCTCCCCTCCTCGATTTCCTCTTTCAGGATCTGGAAGAGATTGTCCTCCTTGATCCCCTCTTCGAGCTTGCTGTTATTGTAGAGTGCAATATCAGAGACCACTGCCCTTGCAATCCTCTTAGCTACCTGCGGATCTTTTACCTTGTCCAAATTGGCACCTCCCATTTAATTATTTTGCCGGTCCCACACTTATCGCAAGATACACATTCCTTCCTCTTCTCAAAACAAGCAAAGAAGTAATACCTTTCTCAAGAGGGTTCACAGCCCTCCGGTAATCCTCCACGTTCATTATGCGTACCTTCCCAATATCCACGATTATGTCCCCTTCCCGAAGCCCACCCTCATATCCGGGGCTATCAGGTGACACAGATTCCACCCTTACTCCCCCTTCGATTTCCAATCGCTCCATGGTGGAACCTGAAAGATTCGCAACAGCCAGGCCCAGCCGGTCTGGAGCCGTCTCTTTGAAAACAAAATTCTCCGTCGGGAGGGGCATTTCTCCGATCACCGCATCGAGCCTGATTCTCTTCTTCCCCCTCATTACTCCCAGCTTTGCTTTCTTCCCCACTTCGTAGGTTGCGACGATTTTCTGGAATTTTTTTACTGAATCAACAGGTTCTCCATTAAAACTCAGGATAATATCCCTCCTTTTCAACCCGGCTTTCCCTGCAGGGGACTCCTTGATTATATTGTTCACAAGGATCCCCTTTTGCCCGGGGATCCCGAAAGATTTGGCGAGGGAATGTGTCAGGTTTTGTATCCCCACCCCCAGCCAACCCCTTCTTACCGTTCCCGTGCGGATGATCTGATCGGTGATGTTCTTCACCAGATTTATGGGAATTGCAAACCCTATCCCCTGGCCTGCACTTATAATTGCCGTATTGATCCCTATCACATCCCCCGAGATATCGAGAAGGGGCCCTCCGCTGTTGCCCGGGTTGATCGACGCGTCTGTCTGAATGAAATCCTCATATGCTTCAACCCCTATATCCGATCTTCCGATTGCGCTGATCACGCCAACCGTGACAGTGGAACTCAACCCGAAGGGATTCCCAACGGCAACAGCCCACTGTCCGACCTTCAACCCCGATGAATCACCAAGCTTTGCGAAATGGATGTGCTTCCCTACGGGTATTTTCAACACAGCAATGTCCGTCTTCGGATCTACCCCCACCACTTTCGCGCGGTACTCGCTCTTATCATAAAACCGGACGGTTATCTCCCCCGCATCTTTGATCACATGCTCGTTGGAAACGATGTACCCCTCCTCAGATATGATCAGCCCCGATCCGAGGCTGGTTTCCGGGCCTTGAGGGAATCCGGGGAAAAGTTCCTCGAGAAAATTGTGATAAAAGGGTTTCTTTTTGGTTTTTCCGGAATCTTTAATCTTAGGGGTGGTACTGATATTTACCACCGAGGGGATTGCCTCCTCGGCTACGTGAATAAAAGCCCCCTGCAGCCCCGCGAGGATCTCATTCTGTCCCGTGGAGGTCGCCTTCTCCCCCCTCAATTTCCCGGGACCTTCTACCCCGCCCTTTTCACAGCCTATAATGGAAAAAACCAGGACCCATGCGACAAGCAGAGTGAGCAGGAAGGAAAGGCGGGTGAAACCCCTTTCAAGAAGAGTCCGCTCAGGAACCATCCCTTTCTCTGAGGATCTTTTCCGCCGCCTGTATGTCATGTTTGATCTGATCGACAAGTCCGCTCACATCCTTGTATTTTCTTTCATCCCTGATTCTATCAATAAGATATAACGAAACATCCTCTCCGTAAATGTCACAGTTAAACTCAAAGATATTGACCTCCACCCGGAGTGATTTTTCACCGAATGTGGGGTTGAACCCAACGCTGCATACCCCCCGATACAGGTTATCCCTGAGAAGAACCCTCACGGCATATACTCCAGGCAGGGGCAAAAGCCCCTGGAGAAAAGCAATATTCGCCGTGGGAAACCCCAGGGTTTTTCCCCTTCCCGAACCGTGCACAACAGGTCCACTAAGCACGTAGTGGCGCCCGAGGAAAAGCGATGCTTCCCTCACCCTCCCCGACAGCACGAGTTCCCGGATCCTCGTAGAAGAGACGATGGATCCCATGAAGGTTATTGGATCTACAATCTCCACTTTGATCCCCCTCTCCATGCACTTTTTCCTCAGAAACTTCGTATCACCCTCCCGCTTTGACCCGAATACAAAATCGTACCCCACCACAACCCCGGAGGCACGAAACCTCCCTATCAGCACCTCATCGATGAAGGTTTCCGGTTTCATGGCGGAAAGGGAGTCATTGAAGTCTGCGATAATGAGGTGATCAATGCTGAAGGGGCGGATGAGGTCAACTCTCTCTTCGACAGTGGAGATTTCATAAAATCTCCCCTTCGGGTTCAGGAAACGCACCGGATGTGGGTTGAAAGTAAGAAGTACGGCCCTCCCTCTCCTTCCAGTCATCTTTTTCAGAGTTCTTATTATTTTCTGGTGGCCCTTGTGAACGCCGTCGAAAATTCCGATCGTCACAAAACTCCTGCCAGAAGAGAACCTGATATTCTCCAGACCTCTGATGACTTCCATCGCTCAGAGGACCTCCTTCAGAGGAGAAACAGAAAGACCCCCGTTAATTCCGAAATAATGAAGAACCGTTGCCCCCAGATGGGCAAATCCTTCGATATCTCCCAACATTACCCCCTCTCTTCCGGGCTTGTAGGATAGGAGAAAGACTCGTTCCCTCGTATGGTCAGTGCCTGGAAAGGTTGGATCATTTCCATGATCGGCACTAACCATCAGCAAATCGTCCTTATCCAATAATTCGAGGATACCTGGCAGAAGGTCATCAAACTCTTTCAAGGCATTCGCGAAGCCCCTCACGTCATTTCTGTGGCCGTAAAGCATATCATAATCATTCAGGTTAACGAAGATAAACCCTCTTTTCACTTCCTCGAGGAGCCTTACCAGGGTCGCAACCCCTTCCCGGTTGCTCTTCGTCTTGAAACTTCTATGAAATCCCCTTCCTCCAAACATTTCCGCCACTTTCCCCACAGAAATAACCTCCACTCCCCCCTCGTCCAGATAATCCACCACAGTCGGCCCTGGTGGGGAAAGGGGGAAATCTCTCCTGTCTGGAGTCCTGGTAAAACTACCCGGAGTTCCTGAAAATGGCCGTGCGATCACCCTGAGTATTCGAAGGGGATCCGTGATCTTCCTGGTTACCTCACAGATACTGTAGAGCCTCTCCAGCGAAACTACCGAAGTATGAGATGCGATCTGAAAAACACTATCCGCAGAAGTATAAACGATTACCTTACCCGTTCCCATATGTTCCCTTCCCAGGGTCTCAATGATCTCCGTCCCGGATGCAGGCCTGTTCCAGAGGTAGCCCACCCCGGTCTCTTTCACGAATTCTTCCATAACCCGTTGGGGGAACCCTTCGGGAAAAACTGGAAACGCTTCTTCGAGGATTATGCCCATCATCTCCCAGTGTCCCGTAACCGTGTCCTTTCCCGGTGATCGCACAGTTATAATCCCGTAGCTGCCCCTGGGTGACTTCTCCCTCCTCACTCCCCTGAATGATCCGAGGTTACCGAGGCCCAGGCTCTTTAGGTTGGGAAGTAATACCTCCTCTTCCAGAAGAACGTTCCCGAGTGTATTCGAACCCTCGTCCCCATATAACCGGGCATCACGACTCCCCCCTATTCCGACTCCATCGAGGACGATTAATACTGCCCTTTTCCCCTTCAAGTGCACCTCTCAACTTGAGGAATTACTCTTCCTATATTACTATTACACTCAAATTTTGTCGTTTATCGTGGAATATGGGAAAAATTCATAAATATATTTTCAAGGAAACTGCTTCTCCTGTTCTGTTTGGGATATTTCTGTTCACCCTCGTGGTCATTATCCAGCAGCTTGTGAGAATCTCCGATTACATGATCACCGGTGGAGTCCCCCCCTCTGAGATATTGAGACTCATTATATATTCCCTCCCTGCATTCCTTTCCATCAGCGTTCCAGTATCCCTCATTTTAGGGATCACCATCGTTTTTTCCAGACTTTCCATTGATAGTGAAATTATCGCCATGCGCGCTACCGGCTTGAGCATTCGGCAACTCCTCTTCCCTGTTTTCCTGATTTCCATGATAGGCTTCTCCTTCATGTCATACCTCTCCCTCTACGGGTCATCCACCGGATACAACAACCTGTACAGTACACTCAGGCGAATCTCTTTTTACGGTTCACGGGAAATCATCAAAGAAGGGGTGTTCACACGCCTTGCACCAGGCACCCTCGTATATGTGGATCATCTCAGTGCTGACGAAAAAACCATGAAGGGAGTCATCATCTCTGTGAAGAAGAACCTCGACGAACCTATCCTCATCACTGCCGAAGAGGGTATAAGGCCTGAATCATTGCGGGAAGGAAAGGGCCTCATTCAACTCAACAGGGGGACAATGATTCAGAAAATAAAAAGCGAGGATGCACACCGTATGGTGACTTTCGGGGCCATGACCCTGAATAGTTACCTGGAGAACCGGGTAAAGGGTGCTTCATCAAGGAAACCTAAGGAAATTTCCGTTCCTGAAATCCTTCAGATGCTCTCATCGGGTCAGGTAGCCAGGGAACTGATCCCTTCCTACCTCTTTTCGATACACAAGAGGCTGGCCCTCCCCTTTGCCTGCATCGTATTTTCCCTCCTTGCAGTCCCCCTCGGGCTGGCACAGAAGAGCCGGTCGAAATCGGCATCTCTTCTTGTAACTGGTGCAATCGTCTTCCTATATTATATTTTCATAGGAATAGCCCAGAGCTTGAAATCATTCTCACCCCTCCTGTCAATCGTTATCATCTGGCTACCTAATGTCCTGTTCGGCATCGCCGCTTTTTTCATAATAAAGAAGCTCGATGACGACGCATCTTTGGGAGAACGTTTCAGAAGACATATATGGAGGAAAAGGTGACTGGAATCCTGAAAAAACACATTACTCTCGAATATATAAAACTCCTCGCCATTACGCTCTTCTTTATCACCACTTTATTTCATATCATCGACATGGTGGAGCATGTGGATAATTTTTTCCGGGGAGGGGCGACGGGATCCACTATATTCAAGTTTTATCTTCTGCGTACTCCCGAACAGATCGTAATGTTCCTCCCCTTTGCGCTCCTCATCTCCGCAGTCATCCTTCTCGTCATACAGTCCCGCTTCAATGAAACGGTTGCGATCTTCTCGTCAGGAGTCAGCCTGTTAAATCTCCTCTCTCCCATTATCGTTGTATCCATACTCTGCGGGCTATTATCATTCTTTCTCTCTGAAAATATCATTCCCAAGACTTCACCCATAGCGCGGGATATTCAGGCAAGGTACGTGAAACATCGTGAAAAAGCTGCCCGTTTCCTTCAGAACCGGTACTGGCTAAAAGTGAAGGAGGGTCTCGTATCAGCCCAGGTCCTGGTGGAAGAGGAAAATAAGGTGTTCGGTTTCACATACCTCCACCTCGATGGGAAGGGGACCATCATAGAGAAGATCGATGCAAGGGAGGCGTCTTACAATGGGGCATGGAACCTCAAGGGTGTGGAGATATTGAATTTGCAGGGCACAGCAGGTGTGAAAAGAGTTGATAGCCTGTCTCTCGATATTCCCGCCATATTCTCAACCTTCTTTACATCCCAGAAGTCCCCTTCAGATATGAACTCTGTAGAACTCCGGAAATATATAAGGGAAATCCAGGCAAAAGGATATGACGCTTCCCGGTTGATCGTAGACTACCACTCCCGTTTCTCCTACCTTCTCCTGAATGTAATCCTCGTATTCCTAGCTGCTCCCTTCAGCATCACTGGCCCCAGGAAAGGGATCATTGTGGCAAGCGTGGGAATCTCTGTGATAATCGGTGCCATTTGCTGGGCTCTCTTTTCCCTGTCAATCGCTCTTGGACACAAAGGAATCTTATCCCCCCTGTTCGCTTCCAGGGCCCCTGATATAATTGTCTCGGGGTTGGCATTACTCGTATACAGAAAGTTCAGAATGTAGGGCAATCAGGAAAAGGGCGGCCTTTCCCGGAGTGGGACAACCGGGGTTTACGTTCCCTCCTGCCAGGATGAAAGGTACGTTTTCTGTCTCTCCGTGAGTCGGTCTATCTTGATCCCCATAGAGACAAGTTTCATCCGTGCGATTTTATTGTCAATTTCCTCAGGTACACTGTACACCTTGTTCTCGAGGGCCGTACCCTTCTTAACGAGATGTTCCGCAGAAAGAACCTGGTTTGCAAAAGACATATCCATGACACTGGCCGGATGCCCTTCCGCAGCTGCCAGGTTTATCAACCTGCCTTCTCCAAGAAGGTATATCCTCTTCTCATTCTTCAGGGTGTATTCCTTAACGGACTCCCGGATCTCTCTCTCTGATTTCTTTAGTCTTTCCAGTGCCTCAATATTGATTTCCACGTTGAAATGGCCCGAATTTGCCACGATTGCCCCATCTTTCATAAGGTGGAAATGTTTCTCGTCGATGACGTTGATATCGCCTGTTACGGAACAGAAAAAATCTCCCTCACGGGCCGCCTTATTCATGGGCATTACCATAAACCCATCCATCACCGCCTCGAGGGCCTTGAGAGGTTCCACTTCAGTCACCACGACTCTCGCTCCCATCCCTCTTGCCCGCATGGCTAACCCCCTTCCGCACCATCCGTACCCGGCGACCACAAAGGTGGACCCGGCAATGAGGCGGTTGGTAGCCCTGAGAATGCCATCGATAGTAGACTGCCCTGTCCCATACCGGTTGTCGAACATATGTTTCGTCTTCGCCTCGTTCACTGCAACGAGGGGATACTCGAGGACACCGGAATTGGCCATGCTTCGCAGCCGAATTACTCCCGTGGTGGTTTCTTCTGTTCCACCAATTATGGTTTCCAGGTATTCCCTTTTCTCCTGGTGAATTGTGGAAACCAGATCCGCCCCATCATCCATGGTAATTTGAGGTTTGATCTCCAGAGCGCTGAGAATATGGGAATAATAAGTTTCCCTATCCTCCCCCTTGATCGAATACACGTGAACTCCATGATATTTTGTCAGGGCAGCCGCTACATCATCCTGGGTACTTAAGGGGTTCGACGCACAAAGGCTCACCCTTGCGCCTCCCTCTTTGAGTGCGATCATCAGGTTCGCCGTTTCGGTTGTCACGTGGAGACAGCAGGCTATCCGTACGCCCTTGAGGGGAGTCCTCAAACAGAAATCCGCCCTGATCTTTTTCAGGACGGGCATTTCCATAGCAGCCCATTCGATCCTCTTCGCACCACTTTTTGCAAGCTTGACACTGGCAATATGAGATCGCTTCATCAATGTCTCCTCTTTCTCCATAGATTCCCTTGACCCTTTCCGGCAAAAGGATCGGGAAATGGGATTAACAATTATTAGCGGGTAATATTGAGGTGATCGAGAAGAAGATCTACCCTGTCTGTCCTTTCCCAGGTAAACTCCTCGTCTTCCCTTCCAAAATGTCCATATTCAGAGGTTTTTCTGTATATGGGCCTCAAAAGATCGAGTTCCCTGATAATCATACCCGGGCGCATATCAAAAATTTTGGAAATCGCTTTCTCCACTCCATGTTCCGGTACTATTCCAGTTCCGAAGAAATCCAGGTTGACCGATACCGGTTCGGAAACTCCAATCGCATAGGATACCTGTATTTCGCATTTCTTCGCAATTCCCGCTGCCACAACATTCTTCGCCACATACCTTGCCATATAGGCGCCGCTCCGATCCACCTTCGAGGGGTCTTTCCCTGAGAATGCACCCCCCCCGTGCCGGCTGTACCCACCGTATGTATCCACGATGATCTTTCTTCCCGTAAGCCCCGTATCGCCCATCGGCCCTCCAGTGACAAAACGGCCAGTGGGATTTACAAGAAAGAGCGTATTCCCCGTGATAAATTTTTCCGGGACAACTTTCTTCACCACTTCTTCGATTACTCCCTCTTTGAGTTCAGAATCCTTCACGTCTGGAGTGTGCTGGGTGGATACGACTATAGTGGAAACCTCCAGGGGATTCCCACCATTGTACTTCACCGTTACCTGGCATTTCCCGTCAGGCCTCAGGAAAGGAAGGGCATTCTCCTTTCTGGCGCGGGCAAGCCGCCTGGAAATCCTGTGGGCGAGCATTATTGGCATGGGCATGAATTCAGGGGTTTCGTCACATGCGAATCCGAACATCATCCCCTGGTCCCCGGCCCCCTGTTCTTCAGGGTTTCCCCGGTTAACCCCCATAGCGATATCGGGGGATTGTCTGTTGAATACAGTGATTACGGAACAGGTGTTACCGTCGAATCCGATCTCCGAATTTGTGTACCCAATATGGTTTATCGTCTTCCTTGTGATCTTCTGCGGGTCATATTCCGCCCCTGTGGTAAGTTCACCAGCGAGGACCACGAGTCCCGTGGTGATTAGAGCCTCGCAGGCAACTCTCGCGTTCCTGTCTTTTCCTATGATATCGTCCAGTATCGCATCCGATATCTGGTCGGCCATTTTATCTGGATGGCCTTCTGTCACAGACTCCGACGTGAAAAGGTATGCTCTGTCAATCATTGTGTGTTCTCCTCGTATATTTCAGACGGTGATTACATTTTATACCATGGAATCATCCAGGAAAATACGCTCATTTTGCGTTTATCTCTTCCGGGAATAGCTCCTCGAATTTTTCTTTCAGCCTCACTGAGACATCCAAGCCTGTCTCGAGGGAACGGATTCCTTGCAGAAAGGATTTCGCGTCATCGAAACGAGATTTCCGAATAATCCCTTTCACGAATGGGATAGAATCTGAAGTCATGCTAAGTTCATCGAGTTCGAGCCCCAGGAGTACAGGAAGGTACTGGGTTTCCCCTGCCATTTCCCCGCACATGGCCACCTTGATCCCTTTTTCATGGCCAGAAATCACTATGTTATGGATCATCCTTATTACTGCCGGGTGAAGGGGCTCGTAAAGATAGGTGACGTACTCGTTCACCCTGTCGATCGCCAGGGCATACTGGATCAAATCATTGGTGCCGATGCTGAAAAAGTCGACCATCCCTGCGAGAATATCCGAGATCAGAGCTGCAGAGGGGATTTCAATCATAATGCCCAGTTCGATACCCGCATCGTACTTGAGTCCCTCCATCTTCAGCTCTTTTTTCGCCTCTTCCACCACAGCCATAGCCTCCCTCACTTCCCTCACGCCAGAGATCATTGGAAACATGATGCGGGTCTTTCCGTATGCTGAGGCGCGGAGGATTGAACGAAGCTGGGTTTTGAAGATACCTTTTTCCCTGAGACAGAACCGGATCGCCCTGAGTCCCATTGCGGGGTTCATCTCTTCGGCCAGATCTATGTGGCTGGCAAATTTGTCTCCACCAAGATCTATCGTGCGTATTGTCACACCCAGGCGAGGAAATTTCTCCACAACGCTCCTGTAAATCTCGAACTGTTCTTCTTCGGTGGGGAGAGCCCTCCTGTTGAGGTATATGAACTCGGTCCTGTAAAGACCGATCCCGTCAGCCCCCATGTCTATTGCCTTGCCTGCCTCGTGGGGAAGCTCTATATTTGCCATGATCTTAAAGCTCCTCCCATCTCTCGTTACTGCTGGAAGCTTGGAAAATTTAACCATGGAGACGCGCTTCTTCTCCAGCCGCAACAGTTTCTTCCGGTATTCGTATACTGTAGTCTCATCCGGGGCAATGATTACCAGCCCTTCGTACCCGTCGATTATATATTCCACACCAGGCAGAAAATTGTTCGTTATGTTCCCTAAGCCAACAACTGCGGGAATCCTGAGAGACCTGGCAACTATGACCGTGTGGGAGGTCCTGCTCCCCATATCAGTGGCAAACCCCTTCACAGGGCGGTCGATCATCTGTGCTGTATCTGCAGGCGAGAGGTCTTGAGCCACGATGATGACCTCTTCCCCCACCTCTTGAATAGAATCTACCTTCTTTCCCGAAAGGTTATCGAATATCCTGTGGCCAATCTGCCGGATATCATCTCCCCGCTGCTTCAGGTAGGTATCTTCGATCCGTTGAAAACTCTCGATCAGGTCCTCGAGAACACGGTTGAGGGCCCATTCCGCCTTAAAATTGAAATCTTTGATTAATTTAACCGTCGAATCGATGAGCATGGAATCTTCCAGGATGGAGAGGTGCACATCAAGGATCTTATATTGGTCGCTCTCTTTATCCTGGATCGTCTCCTTGATTCCACTAAGTTGAAGTTTAGAGCTTTCAACTGCCCCCAGAAACTTCGCCACCTCCCTTTCCACATCTTTTTCAGGGACATAGGACTTGATAAAACTGGGCATGGAACGGTTTAGGAAAAACCCACTTGCAATGGCAATCCCTGGAGATGCCCCGATCCCCCTGAGAACGATATTTTCCCTCTCCCTCAATTTCATCCTTCCCCGAACTTTTGCTCGATGAGAGAACCGATAGCTGCCACCGCAGCTTCCGCATCCTCCCCGATGGCAGAAACAGTAATGACCGACCCTTTCGGAGCTGCAAGCATAAGAATCCCCATGATACTCTTTCCGTTCACTTCCATCCCACTCTTCGAAATCTTGATGTCAGACATGAATTTGTTAGCGAGATTCGCAAGAGCGGATGCGCTCCTCGCATGCAATCCAAACTCATTCATGATCTCGAAATTACTTTTTGACGTACCGTTTTCCTTTTCCTGCTCTTCCACTACAATTCACCTCAACGTGAGAGATATTAGAAATAAAAAAAGCGATGAAAACACGATTATCTCTGAAATTGCCGCAATCTTCCTGTAAACGAATTCCAGGGCAACCACCAGGCCTATGGATAATCCAAAATGGATCGATGCGAGGACAAACCCCTCGTCGGGGGGAAGGGTCCTCGAGATAAAGTAACCGAGGTAAATCCCCAGGAAGATGAGAATAAAAGCCCGAATATACTCGTTCCTTCCTGCAAAATCATTTTTCCGAAGATATTGATATACCCCCTCGGGGGATCTGATTGAATGGGTGAATCCTATCATTCTCGTTCTAAAGTGAAACACGTTGTAGAATATGAGGAGGAACAGGGCCCCCATATATGGATTCAGTAGAGCGATGAGGACGGAAAGAAGAGAAGCGAGTGGTTTCAAAGACCCCCAGAAATAGGAATCTCCTATAGCCCCCAGAGACCCCATGAGCCCCACCTTGGCCGCATTTACGGAAGCGGGATCCAGTTCAGCAACTTTAATTTTTTCTTCCATCGCGAGGGACATTCCCACGAGGTGGCTGGCGAAGTAAGGGTGGGTATTGAAAAATTCTGCGTGACGCATAGCTGCATCCTCAAGTTTCCCTTCTTCATCGCCATATAACTCTTCCAGCCCCGGAAGAAGGGAGTATAGAAACCCCGCACTCTGCATGGTTTCATAATTCCAGCACGCCTGAACGAAAAAGCTTCGGATAAATACCTTCCATTTTGTCTTTCCCTGGAGGCCCATCAGAATATCCCCATCTCTACGATCACGAAGACGATTGCCCCAGAGGCAAGCGCCATGTGGAACACTGCACTCCCTTTTCCCACCTTACAATGCTGAAACACACTGACGGCTCCAGTCGCCGGAATGATGAAATACATAATCTGGAATACGGATACGGCCCGAACTGGTAACAGGGGTATTGCATATTTCCCCACGAGGAGAGCAAGGAAGAGCCACGAGGCAGTCAGGATGAGTCCCATGAGGAACCAAACGATAATTGAGGCGTAGATACATGAATCCAGAGTTTTAAAATCACCGACTCTCACTGCTTCTACTGCGTATTTCGTGATCTTCCCGTTAACTCTCCTCACAATTACGTCCCCGCTTCGGCCCATCTCACCCACGAATACCGAGGCAGCTGCCACAAGGGCGATGTCAGCGTACCCCACCTTCCTCAAGGATGAGAGAACCACAAGGGCGAATGAGCCGAATATCGCCGCTCCCGTATCATCGGGGGGAAGAGATGCACCGACGGGAAGCATGGAGACCCAGAGCATCTCTAGAAGGATCCCGAGCATTGAACATTCCGCTACCCTTCCAAAAAGTGCCCCCACAACCACGGATACGACGAGTGGACGGTGGAACATCATCTGGAGGAGAGGCACCCTGTCCAGGTAGAAAAACCCCCCGAAGAAGAGAAGAAACACCACTTTTGTTGTAAACGTAAGCTCCATTGAAATATCTTCCTGATGTTAAAAGGTAACGTGCGCTTCCACATCGGTAGGGACGGTTTTCACATTCACTTCCACACCGAGGCCTTTGATCTCCCGGACGATCTTTTTATCCTTCTCATCCATAAACACAGAGGGAGATACCTCTTTCTTCCCTGATGCATATTGAAGGTTTCCGAGATTCACCTTCATGATCCCCGGTACGGTCTTGACAATCACAAGGGCCACCTTGAGGTTCCTGCATAGAATAAGAGCCTCCTTGTCCACAGGGCCTACATCACCCCGGCGGAAGACAAGATCCCTGACGGTTGAGAAGAAGAGATCCACATCCAGCGGAACCGCCATGGACATGACTTCTTTCAACACTTTGTTCCTCGATGTCATGTCGTCAACCACCACGATTACCTTTGTGTTGAGATAGGGGAGCCATGCCTCGATAACCTGCCCGTGGACGAGCCTCGAATCAACTCTCAGCATGACTACGTCCAATTCAGTTCCTCTCCACACGCCTTTTGAGAATCTCGCTCGCGTTGGTTATATTCCGCTGGCCGTAGTCCCTGATGAACTTTGCGAGTTCCTCAAGGTCATGTTTCTCCCTTGCTATGGGAACCCTGAGTAACATGGGAACATTGACCCCTGTAAGTACTTCCACCTTGTACCTATCGAGAAATGAAAGAGAAAGGTTTGAGGGGGTTCCTCCAAACATATCAGTCATGATGAGGACTCCCTTTCCATTATCCACCTTCTTGATCGTCTTCTCGATGGCATCGTGAAGTTCCTCCATTCCCATAGATGGATCCATATTGATTGCAACTGCACTTTCTATCTTCCCCACGATCGATTCAGCTGTCCTGAGCAGTTCTCCCGCAAGAGTCCCATGAGAAACTATAATGATTCCAATCATATGTCCAACTCCTTACCATTCATACTCTTTCAATATCCCGATGTTTTATATTTATATTAACATTAACACCCTTTTCCCCAATACCCCTGGCAACCTCTTCGGCAATCGCCACGGACCTGTGCCGTCCCCCTGTACATCCGAATCCCACTGTGAAATAGGACTTTCCCTCCATGATGTAGTGGGGGAGCAGGAATCCGAGAAGATCCACCACCATTCCAGAGAACTCTTTCGACAAATCCCTCTCCAGGACGAATCGCTTAACCTCCTCATCAAGACCGGTCATGTTTGATAGGGTCATCTCAAAAAAGGGATTTGGAAGAAACCTGACATCGAAAATGGAATCCGCTTCAGGTGGAATACCATACCTGAAACCGAAGGATAGGAAGGTCAAGTTCAGTTTCGAAAGTTCACTCATGGGAATCTTTCTCACAATGAATTCCCTGAGTTGATGAATATTCATTCCGCTCGTATCGACATAGAGGTCAGAAAGACCCTTGATGGGTGAAAGAACTTCTCTCTCCCTGGTGATACCAATAAGGGAATTCTCAGATTCCGAGAGGGGGTGTCTCCTCCTCGTCTCGCTGAACCTGCGGATGAGGATATCATCCTTGCAGTCGAGGAAAATGATCTTCACCTGGATCTCCCGGCTGCGGAGAGACGCGACTACCGTGGGAAACCTGGAAATGAAATCCGTGTCCCGTACATCGATGACAAAGGCGATCCGGGACTTCAAGAGTTCTTCCCCCGTGAGAAGATCTACGATTCGGGGGATTAGTATAGTGGGGACGTTATCGATACAGAAGAAACCGCTGTCTTCCAGTACCTTCAAGGATGTACTCTTACCCGATCCGGACATGCCTGTCACGATGATCAGGGTTGGGGAGGCCATGATATTCACAAGCTTACTCCCCCCCACTTTCTTTCAGAATTTTATTGTGGGTTTCCTCGAAAATCCTCGCTGAATCGATTCCACCCTTTTTGAGCATATGGTTACGGACTGCCACTTCGAGCAGGGTGGACAGGTTCCTTGCAGGGCTTACAGGTATTAACAGGCTTTTCACCAAGAAGCCGAGATAATCGACTTTCTTCTCAGTGAGACCCGACCTGTCGTACTTTTTATCCCCCCTCCACTCTTCAAGTTCAACTTCGAGGGATACATCTTTTTCATCCATAATCGCGGAAAGACCGAAGAGATCTTTTATGTTGATTATCCCCAGTCCCCGAATCTCCATATAATGTCTTATTTTACCAACCCCTCTTCCGATCAGGGTCGAGGGGCCCCTCTTCTCCAACTCGACAACATCATCTGCCACCAACTTGTGGCCTTTCGTGATCAAGTCGAGAGCACATTCACTTTTACCAATCCCGCTGTTTCCCCGAATGAGAACGCCCACACCGAATATATCCATGAGAACTCCATGAACCGTCATCCTCTCGGCAAGTTCAATAGAGAGGAATTCTATTATCTTCTCGATGAGAGCTGATGTCTTCAGCCTGGAGGTCATAATTGGGAAACCGCATTCGGAAGACTTTTTTTTCAACCCCCTGGGAGGCTTGATACCCCCCGTGAATATGAGGCAGGGAATTTCGCTCGAACAGAGCATGGTGAGAACATTCTTCTTTTTCTCCCCTTCGAGGCTCGAAAAAAATATCATCTCCGCATCTCCAGCGATCTGGATCCGGTCGTAGTGGAGAGATTTGATGATTCCCGCAAAGATGAGACCTGATTTCTGAATTTTAGGGGTGGTTATCCGTCGGAATATACCCGATTTGCCTGAAAATAAGGTGAGTTCAAGTTCCTCCCTGTTTTCTTCGAAGAACTTTTCTACTGATATCGTTCTCATTCCCACCGCCCGGTGGCACCGTTACAATTTCTCGTCTTCTTCTCTAAGTATCTCTACCATCTCGTTCCGGGTGCCAGCCTCCATGAGCCTCTTCCGCAGCCTCTCGGTCTTCAACAACCTGGAAATCTTCGCCAGGGCCTTCAGATGGAGTCCTGCAGAATTCTCGGGGGCCACCAGAAGAAAAAAGAGATGGGCAGGCTGATTGTCCATCGACTGGAAATTTATCCCCTTGAGGCTTCTCCCTATTGCACCAGTTAGGAATTTAATCTTCGGGTATTTTCCATGTGGGATTGCAATCCCTTCACCTATCCCTGTCGATCCGAGTGATTCCCTTTCCATCAGAATGGCTGAAAGTTCATCTGCGTCAATATCTTCCGAGTACCTCGACACGGTTTCAGAGAGTTCCTTTATTACATCTTCTTTCGTCTCCGAGGTGAGATCATAAACGATAGTCTCTGGACATAGCAGGTCAAATAGCTTCAATGTTTCAAATCCTTTTTACGGCTCTATCAGGCCAACCCTGCCGTCATTCAATCTGCTCACAACGTTGAATTGTTTCGTCTCGTAGTTCAAAAAGAGAAGTACATCTTTCCCTGAAAATTCAAGATGTTTAATGGCATCTTCCAGGGTCATCGGTTTCGAGAGGAAATTATCCAGTTTAACAACACTGATTTCCTCTGAATGAACTGTATCCCCTTCCTCTTCAGACATCCCGGGCCGATCGGCGCCACCATAATTGGAGTGTTCCTTTCTCTTTTCCCGGATCTTCTTAACCTGTTTTTCAACCTTGTCCATAACAAGATCGATGGCAGAATAAAGGTCTTCCGTCTCCTCGACAGCCTTGATGGAAATCCCCTTGGCTGTAAATAGAACTTCCGCTATGTGCCTGTATTTTTCCACGCTCAGGATCACATTCGCATCGAAAGAGCGGGATACAACCTTGTCAAGTTTTCCCAGTTTATCCACGGCATAGTCTTTGAGAGCCGTTGAAGGCTCTACATGCCTGAAGGTGACGGTAATTGTCATGCGGATCCTCCATTTCCTTTTAGAATTCAGATTCTTTACGCAAAAAACTAATCCTAACGTAATACATCAGTTAAATCAATATCATCTAAAATGCCTTTTTCCTCTTGTTTGAAGAAAGAATCCCCAGAGATTCCCTGTATTTTGTAACCGTCCTCCGCGCAATGTTTATCCCCTGCATCTTGAGAACCTTCATGATTTCGATATCACTCAGGGGATGTTCCGGATTCTCATTCCTGACGAGATCCCTTATCTTCTCTTTCACCGATTCCGAAGCAACGCTCTCTCCATTTCGTTTGGAAAGAGAAGAGGTAAAGAAGTACTTCAGTTCGTAAAGACCATTGGGTGTATGTACGTACTTCCCGCTGGTAACCCGGGAGACAGTAGATTCGTGCATTTCGATCTCATCGGCAACTTCTCTGAGGGTAAGAGGTTTGAGATTGCCCTGGCCCTTCTCGAAAAAATCCGCCTGGAACTTCAGAAGTGCCTCCATAACCTTATAGATGGTTCTTTTCCTCTGGTAGATGCTCTTTACGAACCAGACTGCCGAATTCACCTTCTCCTTGAGATAATCCTTTTCCTCCTTAGACAGGGAATCCTTCTTTCTGATAAGCTCCCGGTAATAGGAGTTAATCCTCAACTTGGGAAGCCCGTCTTCATTGAGAGAAATGATCCACTCCCCTCCCACCTTGAACACGTATATATCTGGTGATATGTAGTGTACGTCCGAAGAGGAATATCTCCTTCCAGGCTTGGGATGGAGACTGGAAAGATTCCTGAACGCATTGGTAATACAATGTTTTTCGAGTCGCATGGTCCGTCCTACACCGGCAAGATCCGTTTTGATGAACTTCTCGAAGCATTCCTCCAGAATTCTCATCTCCAGGGAGCGCGCCCCGAACCTCTCCCTCGCTTGAACCGTCAGGCATTCTTGAAGATCCCTGGCCCCCACTCCCGTGGGATCGAATGTCTGAATAATAATCAGGACCGCCTCGATCTTTTCTTCACTCCTTTCGAACTTGGCAGCAGTCTCTGAAATGCTGGTCTTGAGATACCCGTCCTCGTCGATATTTCCCACAAGATAGGCCCCGATTTTCTTCGATTCTTCCGGCAAACTCTCGAGGGCAAGCTGTGTCATGAGATGATCCACCAGGGTAGCTTCGCTTCTCAAGGTGTTTTCATAGGAGGGCCTGCCATCATCACCACCCCTCTCGACATCCCTCCTTATCCCTTCATATTCCTCCTTGGGCAGAAACGTCTCGAGATCGATCTCTTCTACCTGCGATTCCGAAGTTGGGTTTTCCTCGCTTTCACTGGAAGGCCCTTCGTTTTCATCCGCAACATCCTCCATTTCGACCACTTCCTCTAGAACCGGATTCTGCTCGAGCTCGTTCCGGATCGCCTGTTGCAGTTCCAGGCGGGTAAGTTGGAGTAGTTTGATCGCCTGCTGCAGCTGTGGGGTTATGGTAATTTTCAGCTGTTGCTGAAGTTTAAGGTTATGTTTTATTTCCATGACCATCAGATGGTATATTCCTCGCCGAGATACACTTCTTTCACCCGCTCGGACCCGTATATCTCCTCAGGGCCACCCTCTTCGAGTATTTCCCCCCTGTTTATTATATAGGCTCGGTCACACACTCTCAAAGTATCCCTCACATTGTGATCCGTTATAACGATTCCGATCCCCTCCCCCTTGAGTTTCAGAATGATCTTCTGTAAATCCGTAATCGTGATGGGGTCAATTCCCGCGAAAGGCTCATCCAGAAGGAGAAAGGATGGGGAAAGGGTAAGAGCCCTGCAAATTTCGACTCTCCGCCTCTCGCCGCCCGAGAGGGAGTATCCCTTTACTTTGCGGAGGGCATCTATTCCCAGTTCGATGAGAAGCCTCTCAAGCTTTTCCCTCATTTTCACGCGGGGAATGGACCTCGTTTCAAGGATAGCCATTATATTATCTTCAACCGTCATCTTCCTGAATATAGAGGGCTCCTGGGGAAGGTAACCGATTCCCTGCTGGGCTCTCTTGTGCATGGGTGCCCTGGTTAAATCCTTGTCATCCAGGATTATCCTCCCTCTGTCAGGGATGATGATCCCTGTTACAATATAAAAAAGGGTAGTCTTCCCTGCCCCGTTGGGCCCGAGAAGGCCCACAACCTCGCCGGTGGACACACCCATGGATACATCTTTCAACACTTCCCGTTTCCCAAACCTCTTGAAGATCCCATCGGCTCTAAGATTCCTCACTTTTCCCCATCCTTCTTCTCTTTCAGGAATTTTTCTGGATTTATTACCGCTCGAACCCGGCCTTCCTCACCACCTTCGATTACGCTCCTATTTTCCGCAATGTAGATAACCAGACTGTTCCCTGTCAACTTGCTGTCCCCTTCTGTCACTACAGTGTTTCCCCTAAGCTCTACCGTCTGCAGTCTGTTTACGAACGTCCCATGATCTCCCCTGGCCTCCCTCAACCCTTCCTGAATCACATGAACGTCGCCGTCTGCCTTGATCCTCTCCACAGTCTGCCCGTCTCTGCCATATTCCGCCACGACCTCATCAGCAGTTATGGTCAGGCCATTCTGTTTCGCCTCCACTTTCCCTCGGAAAACTACACGATTTTTCTGGTTCTCAGCAACAAGTTCATTCGCTGTTATCTCGATGGGTTTCATTGATAGGGTATCCACATCAACCATCCTGTCTCTCTTTTCCTCTCCGCCGGCATTGGGCAACAGGAGGGCCATGTAGAAGCAAAGAAGGGCGAGGGACATGTATATTCCTACAAATCGTTTCATCAACTGCCCTCTTCCTTTTTTCCTCCAGAGAGCGCTGAAGGATCCTTAATCGTCGCATCTACTCCCCTCATCT
>CAYSOQ010000002.1:0-25024 GCA_964432685.1 uncultured bacterium | reverse complement strand
GGCTTGCTTCTCCTGGCTGAATACAATGGGATTTTTAACCCGGTCTTAATGCCTTTTGACAATAGTTCAGTTCAACAGGATATGAGTTACCTTCTTCTGAAATGGGGTTGGGCTTCAACCCTGTTTCTTGTCACCGCGGGAGTCAGCTCCCACATTATGGGGAGGATCAGGGAAAATGAGGGGGCCCTGAACAGGAGTGTCATTACCGATGCACTCACTGGACTCTACAATCGAAAGTACTTTTACCTCAGGTTGAACTCTGAACTCCAGAGAGTAAAAAGGTATGGGGGGATTTTCTCACTTCTCATACTGGATATTGATGATTTTAAATCAATCAACGACAATTATGGGCATCTGATGGGAGACCTGTTCCTGCAGGAGATTTCAAAGATTATCAGGAAGAGTATAAGGAGAGACGAGAAAGATCCTAAATACGACCTCGATGTCCCCTGCAGGGTGGGAGGGGAGGAATTTGCCATCATCTTACCCGAGGCCTCCTCCACCCAGGCTAGTGTAGCTGCAGAGCGCCTCAGGGAGAGAATAGAGACATGTGGGACCAGGAACGTGGTGGAAGGAATCCAGAAAAAAATTGAAACCTTTAATTTACAAAGTGTTTCTGTCACCGTTAGCATAGGTGTGGCCTCTTTTCCCGAAGACGGGAATAATGTGGACTCCCTCTTTCGAGGGGCAGATGCTGCAATGTACAGTGCAAAAAGGAGGGGAAAGAACCGGGTATCGACGAAGGAGAGGGAAGAGATATGATGATGAGTGTAGATGAAAAACTGCTGGAATGGTATCGCTTCTTCCTCTTTGGGAGGCTCATCGCGGGGGTGAATCACGAGCTTGATAACTACTTGAGTGTAGTGTTCGGATACGCAGAACTTTTGTCATCATTTTCCTCGGATGAAGACAAGGTTGTGGAAACAGGAGAGAAAATACTGGGGTCCGCAGAAAAAATATCTGATATGTTCAAGAATTACTCAACCTATGTAAGACCCCATGAAAATGATGATAACCTGTTCAAGGTGAAAGAAACTATTAATGACATAATCTCTTTTGCAGGTTTTGAATTGAGGAGAAATGGTGTGGCCCTTGATTTGGAGTTCAATTGCGAAGACGCCAATCTCATGGGTGACCGGAGAAATTTCGCTTTCATGCTTCTGAATATCATGCTCAATGCCTCTGAGGCTGCCATGGAAACGGGGGGGAAACAGGTTGTTTCATTTACAAAAGAGGGCTCCCGTACCATTATCTCTATAGGGGATACGGGTAAAGGGATACCCCAAGACTCCCGGGAGAAGATCTTCCAACCCTGGTTTTCCACAAAGCCTGAAAATTTTCGGCTGGGGCTAGGGCTACCCATTTCGAGATACATTGCCCACCAATTCCGGGGTGAAATCAGGTTCAAATCGGATCCGGGCCTGGGCACCGAGTTTCAAATTATCCTGCCCGGAGGATGAACTCCCATTGACCCCTGAAAAGGATTCTCAGGCTGCGTATCTGGTTCTTTACGAGTCTGGTGAACTGGGCCTGAGGAAGGAGCGTTTATTCTCACTCCTGGAAGAGTGTAGCCTGTGTCCGAGGGTATGCAGAGTAAACCGCCTGAAAGGGGAACTCGGTTTCTGCGGAACGGGTAGAATGGCCTCTGTTGCTTCGTATGGTCCCCATTTCGGGGAGGAATTTCCTCTTGTGGGGAGGCATGGTTCAGGGACGGTATTTTTCACCGGGTGCAACCTTGGGTGTATCTTCTGTCAGAATTATGATATTTCTCACCAGGGAAGGGGAGAAGAAGTAGATCCAGGAACCCTTTCTTCAATATTTCTCGAAATTAAACGATTGGGGTGCCATAACCTGAACCTCGTGACCCCCACTCATGTGATTCCACAAGTCATAGAAGCTCTTGAGCTGGCGGCAGGGAGGGGTTTCAATCTCCCCCTCGTGTATAACTGTGGGGGATATGAATCGAAAGAGGTATTAGAAATTCTAGATGGGATAATAGACATCTATATGCCCGACATAAAATTTATGGACGACAGGATAGCCAGGGAAATCACCGGGGCACCATCATACGGAACGCATGTGAGAGAATCGGTAAGGGAGATGCACCGCCAGGCAGGTGACCTCGTTACCAGCATAAGTGGAATTGCCAGAAAGGGGTTGATAGTACGCCACCTCCTTTTACCTGAAGGGATCTCCGGTACGAAAGAGGTTGTTGAGTTTCTTGCAAATGAGATCAGTATACATACGTATCTGAACATAATGGATCAGTATCATCCCTGTTACAGGGCTAGAGAATATCCGGGACTGGAGAGGCGAATCCTTGAAAGGGAACTGGATTATGCCGTTGATCTCGCGAAGAGACGGGGGTTTACGAGGCTCGATGGAACCCCATGATTTCCAATGGTGATCTCCGGGTTACCACTTTTTGGTTGATTTATTTTCACCCTCGTATACCATAGGAAACGGGGGGGATTATGGCTGACCTTATTGATTTCAAGAAGATGATTGAGAAATCGAAGCCGAAGAAAGAAGGGAGAAATCTCTACGATCTCAACTATCGGAAATCTGCCCTGGATATGGATGAAGATGAACTAAAGACCCTGGTAGATGATATCGATGAGATCATCACATGCCTGGTAGATGAAGTCGAATCGGTTAAGAGGAAACTGGAAGAGGTGGAAAGCCTGAATTCCGCCTACGTGGATATTATGAGAAAACTGGTGGAAGTGATAGTAATGTCGAACAAGAAGGAGGAAAGTTCCCTTCTTTCCGAGATCCGTTCCTGGGTGGAAGTGGAAAGGGGAAAATCTCGTTAGCCCGTTATTGGGGAAGAACCCCGGAAACACCTCATCAATAAATCAATTTCCCTACAATGATGAAAGGAAAAATGTGGTGCCGAAGGGGGGACTCGAACCCCCACGAGGAAACCCTCACCAGACCCTGAACCTGGCGTGTCTACCAGTTCCACCACTTCGGCATTTTGAGTACGGATACTATATTAATACAACTGAAAAGGTTGTCAAAATGTTTCAAAAGAGTTTCAAGATCTTTAGTATATCTTTCCCCAAAGAAACATGCCCGGCTTTCGTTGTGTGGGTTAATCCAGAGATTATTGGAAAGGGGGCTTTCTCTTGAAAAAGAAGGGCCGTATTAATGGACGCAGAGGGAAACCATCCAAAAAATGGACTAAAGGAAAGTCTTCGAGGAGGCAATTAAAGAGTGTTGAAGGTCGAATCCAGCTTACCCAGGGTGGGTACGGGTTTGTGAAAGTGCGGGGATTTGAGACGGATATATTCATCCCGAGGAACAAACTGATGGGAGCCTTCCATAACGACCTGGTTGAAGTTAAAACTGAAGGACCCCGGAAGGGGGGGAGGACTCGAGGTGAGGTAACAAGGGTTATAGAAAGAGGCCCTACGAAGGTCCTCGGAACATTCCAGGGGAGCGATAGAGGCCAGCACCTTAAGATTGAGGATAAGCGCCTGACCCTTCTGGTAGAGGTAGCATCATCCTCGATCAAGGGGATAAGGGATGGAGAACTCGTTACGGGTATTCTTGGAAAGGTGAGGAAAGGGGGAAGAGGAGATGCGCGGGTTGTTAAATCCCACGGGTTCGAACATACCGTGGAAACCCTAACCCTCTCCACTCTATATTTGAGCGGTCTGGATAAGGATTTTCCTGAAAATACTAAGAAGGAATCCCTTGGTAAACCTGTAAGGGTTCCCAGAAGGAGCCCTGGGAGACGTGATCTCACTGAGTTTCCTTTCATTACCATCGACGGTGCAGACGCAAGAGATTTTGACGATGCGGTTTGCCTGGTAAGGGAGGGGAATAAGAAGAGGCTTCTTGTATCCATCGCGGATGTAAGTTCGTATGTTACAGAAGGGGAATCACTTGACAGGGAGGCCAGGCGGCGTGGAACGAGTGCTTACTTCCCCGACCGGGTGGTTCCAATGTTTCCCGAAAGGCTTTCCAACAACCTGTGTAGTCTTAGAGAGAATGTGTACAGGTACACCTTGACAGTTGATTCCCTCATCGACTCTTCTGGCCGCATACTCGAGGTGGATTTTTACCCTTCGGTGATAAGGAGCAGGAAACGGCTTACCTACAGAGAGGTGGAAACATTCCTTGAAAGTGGGAAAGTCCCCTTGAAGGGGGAGAAACTTGGGAAAATGATTAAGGATATGGAGGTTCTTTCCGAAATCTTCCGGGCGAGGAGGATCGAAAAGGGCTCAATCGATTTTGATCTCCCGGAGGCAAAGATTTTCCTATCCAAAGGAGGCGTCCTGGATAAGATTGTGAAGGGGGAACGTTTGAAATCTCACAGGATAATCGAGGAATTCATGCTCCTTGCCAATGTACTGGTGGCAGAATTTCTTGACGGGAAGGGTTTGCCAACACTTTACAGGATCCATGAGAAGCCGGATCCCATCAAGGTGGCGGATCTGTTAAAATTCGTCAGGAATATTAAAATGAATGGTTCGTCCATAGAGGATGGGAGCCTCCAGGAAATCATCGATGGGGTGAAAGGGTCGCGCTACGAGAAGATAGTAAACCTCCTCGTTCTTCGCAGTTTGAGTCTTGCCAGATATTCCTTGAAGAATTTCGGTCATTTCGGCCTTGCTTTTGAAAAATATACTCATTTCACATCACCTATACGAAGATACCCGGACCTCCTCGTCCACCGGGTGATGAGATTCGCAATCGGAGATGACACACAGAAGAAATCAATCGATCTCTTGAGTAAGGGAGGTGAGGAACTCTCTGCGTATCTCTCCGAGAAGGAGAGAGAGGCAGAACAGGCCGAAAGAGATGTGATGGATAAGCTCAAGGCGCTATTCATGGTACGACACAGGGGGAAGACATTCCGGGGGGTCATTACTTCCCTTCAAACCTTCGGGATATTCGTGGAACTGGAAGAAGTGTTCGTAGAGGGGATAATATCCATTGAAGATTTGCCTTCAGATTCATATTATCTGGATGAGGGAGGCTTTTCTCTCGTGGGAAACCACGGGGGAACAGTCTATGCTCTGGGACCCCCGGTAATAGTCAAAGTGAAAGGGAGCGCCCCCCCCCGGGGAAGAGTGGAGTTCCTTTTAGTTGAAAAATGCGTGTAAAATAAATACAATTATCAAGGAATTGAAATTCTGGGGGAAGCATGAAGAAAAAAATTATCGTCGCGGAAGATAGTCTCACTATCCAGAAGGTTTTCGAACTTACCTTCCATCGCAGCGAATACGAGGTAACATACCTCGACCAGGGGAAAGATTTGAAAGGGATGGCTCAGGAAATTGCTCCGGAACTAATTATCTGTGATGTAACTCTACCAGATATGGATGGGTACACTCTTGTGGGAGAGATAAAGAAGGATCCAAATTTGAAAAAGGTCCCATCCCTCCTTCTCGTAGGGACTATGGAGACCCTCGATGAGGAGAAGTTCAGGATAAGTTGCGCCGAAGGATTCCTCTACAAGCCATTTGAATCCCAGGTACTTCTTGACAAAGTCGAGGAAATGATTCGGGAATTTGCAATTGTTGAAGAATCCCCGGGAGAAGATGCCGAACCAGTCGAGGAAGGAGAAGGTTGGGATTTCTCAGATGTTTTCGAAGATGTTGACCATGGGCAAACAACTAAGGATGCCACAGATGCTGAAGGTTCCTTTTTGGACGACCTGGTGAGGGAAACTGAATTGCCTGACATGAACCGTGTGGAGGATTTCGACGTATCTCTTGATGATATTTCTACCGATGAGACTGCCAGTTCCCTCGAAGATGATGCGGGAATGGGAGCTTCTCCAGGTGAACCAGAACCCTACCTCCCGAAAGGTGATGGGGAAGTGCCACTGGATGAACTAACCGAGTTGGGATTGAATATATCGGATGGAGATGATGGTGTGATTCAATCAGAGGGCGCTGACGATTCGATTCTCCTGGAAGAAAGAGGACAGGTTGAGGAAGGTGATGCGGATATTCATGATGCAGGGGAAGGCAAGGTGATGGAAGAGATTGCAAGGCATGTTGAGGAATTTCCAATATCCTCCGGATATGAGGTGACCTGTGATATCCGTCCCAGGGGGAAGGGGGGAACAGAAGGTGGTGAAGTGATCAGCGGTGCCTTATTGGAGGAAGGCCTAACATCTGCTCTTGCGTCAAATGAATTTAAGGACGGGATCCAATCTGCGTCAGCGGAAATAGTGGAAAAAATACTCTGGGAAGTTTTCCCTGCCATGATGGAGGGGATGAAAAAGGAAATTATTTCGTCCATAAGGGAAGTTGCCTCTGAGGTGGTCCCGGATGTTGCAACAAGAATTATCCAGGAAGAGATAAGGAAAATAAGGGAAGATCTGGAATCTGGAGAATAGATTTTTCTCGCTCCTGAAATCCATTCAATTTGTGAAGGCGGGATGATTTTTTAT
Organism: uncultured bacterium; assembly: GCA_964432685.1. GTDB lineage: Bacteria > Desulfobacterota > Deferrimicrobia > J040 > J040 > CAYSOQ01. The sequence continues at coordinate 18,609 of CAYSOQ010000002.1, read as the reverse complement.
GGAACGTTCTGTACTCGAAAAGGCGTATGACCCATCCAGCGTCGAAGAAAAATGGGGAAAATTCTGGATCGATGAGGGTATCTTCACGGCATCACCCGGGACGGGGGGAGACCCTTTTTCCATTGTGATCCCCCCTCCGAATGTCACCGGATCACTCCACATGGGTCACGCACTCAACATTACACTTCAGGACCTTATCATAAGGTTCAACAAGATGTCTGGGAGGAATGTCCTCTGGCTCCCGGGGATGGACCACGCAGGGATTGCCACCCAGAATGTGGTTGAAAGGCTTCTCTCTGTGGAAGGGATTTCTAGAGAGTCCTTAGGGAGAGAGAAGTTCCTGGATCGGGTATGGTCCTGGAAAGAAGAAAGCGGGGGGACCATCGTCAACCAGTTAAAAAGGCTGGGGGCTGCCTGTGACTGGACCAGGGAGCGCTTCACCATGGATGAGGGGCTCTCACTCGCCGTAAGGCACGCTTTTGTGGGACTTTACAGGAAAGGGCTCATTTATAAAGGGAACTACATGATCAACTGGTGCCCCAGATGCCTCACGGCACTATCGGACCTCGAGGTAGAGCATGAAGAAACCAAAGGAAAACTCTACTACATGAAATATCCCGGGGTGGATGGCCCTGATGTAATCGTTGCAACGACACGGCCAGAAACCATGCTTGGTGATACGGCGGTTGCTGTTCATCCTGATGATGAAAGGTACTCAGGGGTGGGCGATGGGAATGTGCATCTTCCCTTGACTGGACGGATGATCCCCATCGTTTACGATCAAATGGTGGACCCTGAATTTGGGACGGGTGCGGTCAAAATCACCCCTGCCCACGATCCGAACGATTTTAATGTGGGGGTCTCACACAACCTGGATCTGATCCGAGTGATCGATGACAGGGGATTAATGACGGTCGATGCGGGGGAGAAATATGCTGGCCTGGATAGGATAGAATGTCGAAAAAAAGTTGTGGAAGATCTTAAAAGTAGTGGGCTCCTCCAGGACATTGAGGATTATTCTCACAATGTCGGGCACTGTTACCGTTGCAAAACTGTCATAGAACCCTCACTAAGCGAACAATGGTTCGTTAAGGTTGCTCCACTAGCCAAGAAGGCGATCGATGCAGTGAAAAAGGGAGATACAAGGATCATTCCGGAGGTATGGGAAAAAACATATTTCGAGTGGATGTACAACATAAAAGACTGGTGCATTTCACGGCAAATATGGTGGGGACACAGGATCCCTGCCTGGCATTGTAATGATTGTGACAGTATCACCGTGGAGGTAGACGACCCCTCTTGTTGTGAGCAATGCGGCAGCGGACAGATTGAGCAGGAGAAAGATGTCCTGGACACATGGTTCAGTTCCGGGTTATGGCCATTCTCAACGCTTGGATGGCCTGAGAAGACAGAAGAACTGAAGGTCTACTATCCGACGAGTGTACTGGTTACAGGGTTCGATATCCTTTTTTTCTGGGTTGCGAGAATGATGATGATGGGCCTGGAGTTCATGGGTGAGGTCCCCTTCAAAGATGTGTTCATCCATGCTCTCGTTCGTGATTCGGAAGGGCAGAAAATGAGTAAGACCAGGGGAAATGTAATAGACCCTCTCAAGGTAATGGAAGCTTACGGAACCGATGCGTTCCGGTTCACCCTGGTGGCCCTGGCAGCACAGGGAAGGGATATCAAGATGTCGGAGGACAGGATTGCGGGATACAGAAATTTTATGAATAAATTATGGAATTCAGCCCGCTTCGTTCTCATGAACCTGCCGGGAGACATGAGAAAGGTGACTGGATTCACATCCCTGGAAGACCGGTGGATCAGGAGCAGGATGGCAAGGACCGTCCAGGGAGTGAGGAGGGCAATCCTTGAGTACAGGTTTAATGAAGCGGCGGCTTCTATCTACCGCTTCCTCTGGCACGAATATTGTGACTGGTATATTGAGATTGCAAAACCATCTCTTTCAGGGGACCTGGGGGAGGAGGAAAAGGATAGAAAACGTGAGACACTCCTCATGTGTCTCGAAACTGTACTCAAGTTAATCCACCCAATTACTCCATACATTAGCGAGGAAATCTGGTGCAAACTTCCTGGAGACAGGGGAAGTGTTTCACTCGAGGCGTTTCCCGGGGTAGATGAGAGCCTCCTGGATGAGGACGCGGAAACCTCAATGGAGTGGGTCACATCAATCATACGGGGGATCAGGAACTTGAGAAGGGAACTTCATATTCCCCCCGGCCTCTTCGTGAAGGTGCGGATCAGGGGGGGGAGGCAGGACCTCCTGATGCGAATGGAGAGTGTGATAAAAAGGCTGGCCCGTTTGAAGGAGGTGGAATATCTTGATCACCAGGTGGTTGTAAAGAATGAGGCTTCTTCTGTTGTTGAGGATACAGACATCTTCATCCCTCTAAAGGGGGTTCTCGATTTTGCCAAGGAAAGGGAGCGCATTGAGAGGGAGATGGAGAAGGTGAATAAGGAGATGGAAGGGATAATGGTGAAGTTGAGGAACGAAGCGTTCCTATCCAGGGCACCAAAGGACCTCGTTGAGAAAAACAGGGAAAGGAAATTGGAACTTGAAGACAAAGCGAATCGCCTTGACTCCAACCGGAAACTCTTCCAGGAATAAATGCTGCCCCTGAGGATACGATATATTATTGAACGGGCCCTTGCCGAAGACATCGGACCCTACGACCCCCTATACTCATGCCTTGGGGAGAAGGTGGGCGAGGCAGTCATACAGGTGAGAGAGGATTCTGTATGTTCAGGGGCGGTTCTCGTGGAACCCGTCATGACGGCTGTAAATCCCAGGATTACCGTTTCGATGAATGTGCAAGATGGAGATCCTCTCACACGAGGTACCACTATCGCATCTGTAAAGGGGAGTGTCAGGGATATTCTGACAGGAGAAAGAGTTCTCCTCAACTTCCTCCAGCGCCTATCGGGAATAGCCACGCTTACTGATAAATTTGTTCGCCGTGTATCGGGGACGGGAGTTAAGATATGCGATACGAGGAAGACCACGCCCGGCCTGAGATACATGGAGAAGTATGCAGTGAGGTGTGGCGGGGGGCACAATCACAGATTCTCACTGGGAGATGGAGTGCTGATCAAGGAAAATACCATAAAAGCATTTGGTTCAATTGAGAAGGCGGTAACTTCTGTGAGGGAACAAGCCCACCATCTGACGAAGATCGAGGTTGAAGTGGAAAATCTTGAGGAGTTTCAAAAAGCACTTCTCTGTGGTGTAGATGGGGTTCTCCTGGACAACATGTCTCCTATTGACGTTGAAAATGCCGTTCGGATTGGAAAGGGGAGAGTTCTCCTCGAAGTCTCGGGGAAGATTACCCTCGGGAATGTGCAGGAGTTTGCCATTCCCGGTGTGTCTATAATCTCTTCGGGCCTCCTCACCCATTCTGCTCCGTCAGTCGATTTTTCCCTTAACCTAATATGAGAATATCTCGGGTCAGCAGAATTTCCCTGCTTCTTCTCCTCATTATCCTTACCCCGGCTGACACCCGGTCGGAGTTTATCTTTCTAGATCGGAGTGTTGCAACTGTGGGGGGTAGGGTGATCCTCGACTCTGACCTTACGAAATATACCTGTTATGTCTCTATGAAAGAAGGAAAGAGCGTTTCCTCAGTAGATAGAAGGAAACTCCTGGATGATCTTGTCGAAGAAATGATCATGGAAATCGAGATAACCCGAACGGGGAAGATCGAAGCGGATTCTTCACTACTCCACGGAAAAATTGGCGAGATCGAGAGGAACATAGGAGGGTGTGAAGGTGTATGCACCATTCTTTGCGAGGATGTCTCTTACCCGGCCACGAGGGCACTGAAAGAAATCGAAAGTGAGGAATTTATCAGAAAGCGCATAGAGCCCTTCGTAGAGGTGCCGGAGGGGGATATGTTCAATTTCTATCTGCGTAACCCAACGAGGTTCAAGGCGGGATATAATGATGAGGTGAAAGAAGAGATACGGGTTGAATTGAAGAAGAAGAAGGTTGAGACGGAATTGAGGAGAGTCATCGCACGGGTGAAGAGGAAACTGAAGGTGATTATTCCTGAGGAGTAGATGGTGGATGGATATTATGAGCTGATGGTGTCGGGTGATTTTTCATCGGCACACAGTCTTCGAGAGTATGAGGGAAATTGCGAAAGGGTGCACGGCCATAATTGGAAGGTTGAGGTAACGGTAACCTGTGAGACTCTGGATGGAAGAGGCATCGCTGTAGATTTCAAAGATCTCAAGGGGCTCTTGAGGGAAGTTGTTGCGTTTCTGGATCATAGAAACCTTAACGATATCGAACCGTTCGATAAAATCAACCCTTCTTCAGAGAATATTGCCCGCCATATCTATTCAAGCTTCAAGGAGGGTGTGCCGGAACATGTGAGTGTGAGAAAAGTTACAGTCTTCGAATCAGATTCTGCCTGTGCTTCCTATGTTCCGCGGGGTTAGTGAGCCAGGTGGACCCCCTCAGGGGTTTGCCGCACCGTTTAGGTCCTTCAATATATTCTGAATGTCAATATTGTGAACCCTGGCCCCCTGTTCGAGGTTTTCATATTCGCCCAGCTGGCATTTTGCACAGTCGATTCCGTACTGTTCGAAGACTTTCAACGTAGCCGGAAATCTCCGGATGATCTCTTCCATTTTCATCTCTTTTGTGATCATAGTTCTCTCGTTATTACCGTACCATTATTTTATTCTCTTTTGTAGATAGAATCCCACAAGGATAGAAGCCACACCAATGGGGTCAGGATATGGTGCCCTACGGTAAATCAATGAAGCTTAAGGCAGGTTCTTCCTTGAGTTCCCCCACTTCCCTCGCAAGGCTGAAAAAGAGTTTTAGACCTTCTATTTCAAGTTCGAGGTCATATGATAGGTTAGACCAGTAATGGAGGAGAAAACCGAGGGGGAGTCCCCCGGGGACGTCAATTTTCCGATCTCCGAAGCGTACGATGTTTTTTGAAATTCTTTTTGCATCCAGGAGTTTCCTGCAAAATTTTTTCACCATATTCTTATTCTCATAGTAGGAATTCTTGTTTACGATCCACAGAGCGAATGCAAAGGGAAGTCCAGTATTTCGATACCATATTTCTCCAAGGTCATACACGTGGGAGGTCCTTGATCCATCAAGAAGTTCCAGGATGGCCTCGTCCCCTATGAGTAGATAAGGGTTGCCATCCTGGATTCCCTCCTCTTTGGCTGAAGGAGAGTCTTGTATCCTCACCTGTTTTCTCCAGAAGTGGGCAAAAATGATTCTAGCGAGAGTTAAGGAGGTCTCTGACCGGGAAGTCCCGATAATGGTGAAATTGTCCTCTTTATCGAGAGGGTATGTTGAAAAAAGGAGGACACTGTGAACCTTTTCTTTCGAGGAGATGGAAAGGTCGGGAATCAGGAGGTAACCTTCGCTGTGCTTCCCGTATTCGATAGAAGAACTTGGGCTAATGTCAATTTGACCATTTCTCAACATCTGATTGAGCTCCCGGGGATGGCCCTGGACGAACTCCAGGTTCCCAGTGTCGAAATAATTTTTTAAGGCAGTGAAAATGGGGAGGGTATTCAGGTATGGGATTTCTCCAATCCGAAGTAAATCTTCTTTGTGTCCGCCTTGTCTGATCATTGGTGTGCCTGCCTTTTCCTATACTCCGGGGAAGACCTTACCTGGGTAGTTGGATGTGAACCACAGCGAATAGAGTATATAATAAGTGGGAAGCCACCGCATCCCCATGAAAAGTTGCCAGGAGGGGAAATCTGTTTTCAGATATGCTGAAGGAAGCCCGAAGAGCCTACATTGATGCATCTTTTGTGTGCGTATTGACCGGTGCGGGAGTGTCTGCAGAATCTGGAATCCCTACCTTCCGGGGTGAAGGGGGCCTTTGGAATAATTTCCGAGCCGAAGATCTTGCCACGCCCGATGCCTTTGAGAGGGACCCTCAACTTGTGTGGAAATGGTATCAGTGGAGGAGAGGGATCATCCGTGGCTGCCCCCCCAATGATGGGCATTTTGCCATACGTGAAATAGAGGAGGCAAAAGAGAATTTCCTCCTCATCACCCAGAACGTGGACGGCCTTCACAGAAGGAGCGGATCGCGAATAATTGTTGAAATGCACGGTAATATTTGGGACGTACGGTGTACCTCCTGCGGGGAAATCCTTTCCCGGGAGGAGGACTTTTTAAGTCTCCCCCCCAGATGCGAGGGTTGTGGGGGGCTCCTGAGACCGAATGTGGTCTGGTTCGGAGAATCAATTCCCAGGAAGGTTCTCGATTCTTCCCTTTCGGCTCTTAACTCCTGTGACCTGCTGATTGTGGCGGGGACCTCGGGGAGGGTTCAACCGGCCGCTTCATTTGCTGAGATCGCATCGAGAAACGGGGCTCGTGTGATCGAAGTGAATATAGACAGGGAGGCGGGGGGGAAATACGTTGATTATTTTCTCGTGGGGAAATCGGGAGAACTTCTTCCCCGGCTTATATGCAAACATGAAAGGTAAGTATACTGCTGAAGAGCCCCTGGGTCGTCTGGCCCGATGGCTGCGCTTACTCGGTTTTGATGTGGAATATCCAGCAGTTCGGCCATCGATCCGGGGTAGGGATACCTCAGATAAGAGGACTCTCATTTCCAGGAGGAAAAACATTCTCCCAGAAGAAGGAATCCTCATTAATTCTGATGAAGTTGAAAATCAGCTTACGGAGTTCCTATCGAAAGAAGGGATTGTCCTGTCGGAGGATTCTCTGTTTTCGAGGTGCTCGGGCTGTAATTTTCTCCTCGAAGAGATTTCAAAGGAGCACGCCGGGGAGTTAGCAGTCCCTGAGTATGTTCTCCTCTCTTCACCTAGTTTTACCTTTTGCAGTCAATGCCGAAAAGTCTACTGGCATGGGACTCACAGGGAGAGGTTCATGGAAACCTTGAGGGCCATGGGTGTTTTACGGCAAGGTGGGGGATAAGGTGAGAATAATTGCGGGGAAGTACGGGTCGGTTAGAATCCACTCTCCGGGAGGAAGAAATGTCCGGCCAACTACCGACAGGGTTCGGGAGGCTATCTTCTCTATACTGGGGGAAGATGTAGTGGGCGTAAGTGTCCTCGACCTCTTTGCGGGAAGCGGTGCCATGGGACTCGAGGCTCTATCAAGGGGCGCCAGCAAGGCAATATTCGTAGAAAAATCGAAAAAGGCGGCGTCGGTTATCTTTAGAAATATCAAGGATCTGGGGATAGAAAGGGAGGTATTTGAGGTTGTGATATGCGATTCATTGGATTATCTTAAGAAGGCATTCAGGAAGGGGAACAGGTATGGCCTTGTTTTCATAGACCCCCCCTACGAAAGCAGCCTGGGGAACGAGGCTCTTGACTTTTTCGACCATTTCCCTCTACTGGAAGAAGGGGGGATTTTGGTCTGTGAGTTCAAAAGGGGGAGGGCACTCACGATTCCTGCCGGAATTAGTGTGTTCAAGGAAAAAGTATACGGAGATTCCTCCGTCACATTTTGCAAGATTCGGGAGGCAAGTGATGAGTAATGTTGCAATTTATCCAGGTACCTTTGATCCCCCAACGAAGGGGCATGCGGACATCATGAAGAGGGCTGCAAAGGTATTCGACAGGTTGATAGTTGCCGTTGCTGTCAATCCGAGCAAAAAGACGCTCTTTTCTGTTCGAAAAAGGGTTACTTTTTTGAAGAATATTGTCGCACAATACGACAATGTGGAGGTTGCCAGCTTTTCAGGCCTCCTTGTAGATTATGCGAAGGATAAGGGGGCGGAAGTAATTGTTCGAGGCCTGCGTGCTATATCGGACTTTGAGTATGAATTCCAGATGGCCCACATGAACAAGAATCTCAATCCGGATGTGGATACTGTTTTCATGATGACGGGGGAGAAATACTTCTATGTGAGTTCCAACATCGTGAAGGAAATCGCAAGCCTCGGAGGTGATGTGAAAGATCTCGTTCACGAAATTGTGGAGGAAGAGTTTAGAAAGTTGTATGAGAAGCGTTGACCGACGAGAGTCCAGGAAGTAACCGAAAGGAGATCGAAATGAAACTTGCAGAAAGACTTTCAATGGTGAAGCCCTCTCCCACTCTGGCCATCTCGGCAAAAGCGAAAGCGATGAAGGCGGATGGGATCGATGTGATAGGCTTCGGAGCAGGGGAACCTGACTTCGATACCCCTCTCCACGTGAAGGAAGCTGCGAAGATAGCCCTCGATGAAGGATTCACAAAATATACTCCTGTCCCCGGCACGGATGACCTCCGGGAGGCCATCGTAAGGAAACTTCAGCGGGAAAACGGCCTTTCTTACGGGAAGGAGAATGTAATTGTATCTTGCGGGGCGAAGCACTCCCTCTACAATATTGGACAGGCCCTCTTAGGCGAGGGAGACGAGGTTATCATTCCCTCCCCATACTGGGTTTCCTATCCCCCTATCGCCTACCTTGCGGGTGCAACCCCCATAATCATCCCCACTGATGAATCCACCGGTTTCAAGGTTACTCCCGGTATGCTCGAAGGAGCAATCACGGAGCGGACCAGGCTATTTGTTCTCAACAGCCCATCGAATCCCACAGGTGCGGCATATTCTGAGGAGGAACTTGGTGAGATCGCCCGGATCGTCGTTGAGAGAGATATTTTCGTCATTTCCGACGAAATATACGAGAAAATCGTTTACGATGGGTTTTCCTTCAAAAGTATCGCTTCTCTCGGTAGGGAGATTTTCGAAAGAACCATCGTGGTGAACGGCGTGTCAAAGAGCTATTCCATGACGGGCTGGAGGATCGGCTATACGGCTGGACCCGTGGACCTCGTCAAGGCGATGACCACCATCCAGTCCCAGTCTACTTCGAACCCAACCTCATTCTGTTTAAAAGGTGCGGTTGCTGCCCTTGACGGGCCCCAGGAAGTGGTGGACATGATGGTGGTTGAGTTTGACAGGAGGCGGAAATATATAGTCGAACGGCTCCGCTCAATTGATGGGGTTACCTGCGAGACCCCCAAGGGAGCTTTCTACGTGTTCCCAAATTTCTCTGGAGTCTATGGAAGAAAACATGGAGAGAAGGAAATTCAAGGTTCCACCGATCTTGCAGCCTACTTTCTAGACGAAGTTCAGGTGGCAGCGGTCCCCGGGATCGGATTCGGCAATGATGCATGCATGCGTTTTTCCTATGCAACTTCAATGGAAAACATTGAAAAAGGGGTGGGCAGGATCGAGAAAGCTATCAATCAACTCAAGTGACAGGCTGCTCAAGCCTCTGGCACTTTATCTCAGTTCTGGTTTTTTCCCCGTCTCCCTGAAGTGAAAATAGTCTGCCAGGATTCTCCTGTGGTCGAAGGCGATCTCTTTCGGGAGGCTATCCCGGGAGAAGAATCTGGCTTCTTTCGCATCGTCTCCGGCAGACAAGTTTCCCTCCCAACTTCCTGTAAATACTATGGATATGGTGTAGAATCTTGGATCCCTTCCCGGGTCTGAATATACCCCCAGAAGGCCGGTGAGGGTGACGTCCAGGCCGGTTTCCTCCTTAAGTTCCCTCAAAGCGGCCGATTCGGCCGATTCACCTGCATCGATAAACCCTCCCGGGATCGCCCATCCATGGGGCGGGTTTTTCCTCTTGATCAAGAGGATGCCCTCATCAGAATCTACGATCACATCGACTGTGGGAAAGGGATTTTTCTGGTTCACCTTGTCCTCCCATGGGCCATATAATTCGCTGCAACTGCCAGGTATATGGTATAAAAACGGGTATGGTACTTTCAAGGGTACATTCGATATATGGATTTACGGAGATGGGTCCCCGGAAAGGGAGGTGAATATTGGTCCTGAGTAAAGACAACCAGGTGGTTCTCGAGAAGCTGGAAGTGAGCCCTTTTTTCGAGAACACCTATCTATTTGGCAGAAAGGATACAAAAAGCTGTATCATTATCGACCCAGGGGACGAGGCTGCCAAGATACTTAAAACATCTGAGTTCCTCGGTTTGGAGATCAAAACTATTCTCCTGACACATGGGCATCTGGACCATGTGGCAGGTTGCGGTGAGTTGAAAGACAGGACAGGATGCGAGATCGGGATTCACCCTCTGGATCGGGACATGTATGTAAACGCGAGCAGACAGGGGCAGATCCTCGGGTATCCTGCGAATAACCAGCCTGAACCAGATTTTTTACTCCAGGAAGGGGAAATGTTGTCCCTTTGCGGCTTTCAGCTTGATGTGATCCACACACCCGGGCATACCCCCGGAGGGGTGTGCTTCCTCACGGGAGATATCCTCTTTTCGGGAGACCTCCTCTTTGCCGGTTCGATCGGGAGGACTGACTTGCCTGGCGGATCCTATACATCTCTTATAGAGTCAGTGTTGAGCAAGGTTTTCACTCTTCCTGACGATACTCTCGTGCTTCCGGGTCACGGTCCTCGGACCGCCGTCGGTGTAGAGAAAACGCATAATCCATTTTTTGTATGAGGAATTGAGATGAAATGGCTCGAAGGAAAACGAATCATTCTCGGGGTTACAGGAGGGATATCTGCATATCGTGCCTGTGACATTATAAGGAAACTCACCCAGGAGGGGGCAGAAGTAAACGTTGTCATGACAAAGGCGGCAAGAGAATTTGTAACCTCCCTTACTCTGCAGACTCTTTCTCAGAACCCCGTGATCACAGAACTCTTCAACCTTATTTCGGAATCACGTATCGGCCATATATCCCTTGCACAGGGAGCGGACCTTTTCATTGTTGCCCCCTGTACGGCAAACTGCATAGGGAAATTGGCGAACGGTGTGGCAGATGATATGCTCACGACCCTATATCTGGCTACTGAGGCGCCCGTGGCCCTGGCACCCGCCATGAACGAGAAGATGTGGGCCCACAGCGCCGTACAGGCAAATGTGAAAACATTGAAGTCGAGGGGAGTCACCTTTATCGATCCTGATTGGGGGGAACTCGCATGTGGGGACGTGGGCCTTGGAAGGCTCGCAAATATCGATAAAATTGTGGAAGCCGTCATGTGCGAACTCCTTCCCAATACTCTTGAGAATGTGCGGGTACTGGTGACGGCAGGTCCCACCGCAGAGCCCATAGATCCCGTGAGGGAGGTTACGAACCGGTCATCAGGGAAGATGGGGTTTGCCCTTGCCCGGGTTGCCAGGAGGCTCGGGGCGGAAGTAACACTCGTGTCCGGGCCTGTTGCCCTTGAAGATCCCTGGTTCGTGAACACTGTCCGGGTACGTACGGCTTTCGAGATGCACCGTGCTGTTTTGGCCCACGTAAAAGGTGTGGACATTGTTTTGAAAGCAGCGGCAGTCGCTGATTTCAGGCCTACAGGAGTTGGGAAGAAGAAGATAAAAAAAGAGAGGTTCAAAGAGGCCATAGATATGGAGAAGAACGTAGACATCCTTGAAGAGTTGGGGGCACTAAATCCCCGTCCGTATCTTGTAGGGTTTGCTGCGGAGACGGATGACATGAGGAAGAATGCTCTTTCGAAGATGGAGCGAAAAAATATTGATGCAATCGCGGCGAATGATGTGTCCAGGAGTGATATCGGGTTCTCCTCAGACCAGAACGAAGTAAACTTATACTTTGCAGGCGGAGAAGAGGTGAGCTTTCCCAAGGGGGAAAAGATGGATGTGGCCTTTAATATTCTGAACGAGGTGGGGAAGAAAATCAGGAAAGGAACTGATGGCTGAGAAGGGTTCACAAAGGGTTTTCCTGGATTACCTGAAGCTCATAGGGATTACCCATGTTCCCATCGTTCCTATGGGGGATGATTCCAATCCGCCTAGTGATGAAAAATTGGAAAGGAAAGGAGAAGAACTCACCCTCCTCGTGGAGAAGATCGGGAACTGCACCAGATGCCCTCTCCATGAGGGGAGGACGAACCTGGTATTCGGCACGGGGGACCCCGGGGGGAGGATCCTATTCATCGGAGAGGGTCCCGGATTCAATGAAGACCAGAAAGGGGAGCCCTTCGTGGGAGCTGCGGGAAAGCGTCTGAACAGATGGATTACCAGAATTGGCTGTCAAAGGGAGGATGTGTACATTGCCAACGTTGTTAAGTGCCGGCCTCCAGGTAACCGGACCCCGCTTCACGGTGAGGCGGCAACCTGTCTTCCCTTCCTGAAGGAACAGATAAAAATTGTATCTCCTCCCATCATCGTGACACTTGGAGGGCCTGCCTTGAATTATCTGCTTTCCAGGAAAGAAAAGATTACAAGGGTGAGGGGAACTATTTTCGAGTACGAGGGGATACCAGTGCTTGCCACCTACCATCCCGCTTATATTCTCAGAAACCCGGGGAGGGAGGTGGAGGTAATGGACGACCTCGAAAAGATAACCCGTTTCCTCTCTGGCCTCTGAAGACAATTGGCATGTGAATATCCCTCGAATCAAAAATGGTATTATTGAAGAAGGTAGACCGTCCGAATTAATAGATCCGAGTGTCCAGGTGGAGGCCCTTTGAACCTAACCCTCCGGAGGATCATCCTTATAATCCTTTTCATCTATCTCTCATCAGTGGGCACATTGTATGGAAAGAAAGATCCTATCGGGGAGAGTGTATTCGTCCTCGAGGTATCCTCGAGCATCAACCCAGCAACAGCCGATTACATCGTTGATGGGATTGAAAGAGCTGAAGCTGAAGGAGGAAAAGTCCTGGTCCTTAAGCTCGATACGCCTGGAGGATTGGACCATTCGATGAGAAGCATCATCAAGAGGATCATGAATTCAAATGTACCTGTGGTCGTGTATGTTTCTCCCCGAGGTGCCCGTGCGGCATCGGCGGGTGTCTTGATTACCCTGGCTTCCGATGTGGCTGCAATGGCACCTGGAACGAGCATCGGTGCTGCTCATCCCGTCTCGGTGGGGGGAGGGAAGATGGGCAAAGAGATGGCTGAAAAGATTGCCAATGATGCTGCCGCTTACGCGAGATCAATCGCGGAAAAAAGAGGTAGAAACCCCAAGTGGGCAGAGGAAGCGGTGAGGAAAAGCTCATCCCTCACGGAGAGGGAGGCCCTGGAAAAGAAAGTGATCGACATGACGGCCATTGATTTGAGCGACCTTCTCACCAAGGTCGATGGGTGGAGAGTAAAGAAAGGTGGCAAGAGGATCATTGTTAAAACCATGGGCGCTCCTGTACAGTTCATTAAAATGGGATTTCGACACAAGGTCCTCAATGCTTTATCTGACCCGAACATCGCCTACATACTGCTTATGCTGGGCATATTCGGGATATTCTTCGAGTTTTCTCACCCGGGTGCACTGTTTCCTGGACTGGTTGGGGGAATCTGCATCATCCTCGGTTTCTACGCCCTTCATGCACTATCTGTTAATTCCGCCGGGTTCCTCCTGATTGCCCTCGCATTTATCCTGTTCATCCTCGAGATCAAAGTGCAATCATACGGTATGCTCAGTGTGGGGGGGATAGTTTCACTCCTCCTGGGTTCCATCATGCTCTTCCGGACCGGAGACATCTACCTCAGGATTTCCATGAAGACAATTCTCTCAATGGGCCTTCTGTCGGCGCTGTTCTTCGGGACGGTTACCTACCTTGCAATAAGGGCACAACGATTGAAACCCAGGACGGGATTTGATGCCTTAGTGGGGCAGAAAGGAAAGGTACTGGATGATTTCGAAGTGAAGGGTAGGGTAATAGTTGCAGGGGAGATCTGGGAGGTGAAGTCCACCTGTCCTCTCAAGGGGGGAGAGGAAGTTGAGGTAACTGGCCAGGAGGGCTTTTTACTAAAAGTGAAGCCCAAGGGGGATCACGGAGAAACCCCTCCCGAATCGAAGTAATGGTTACAGTACAATCTAACATCTGAATCCCAACTGGAAGGAGGTGCGACATGTTTTTTCCAACAGCACTAATTATATTTGTCCTCATTTTCCTCTCTGCATCCCTGAAGGTGCTCAAGGAGTATGAGAGAGGAGTGGTATTCCGCCTCGGAAGGGTAATCGCGGAGAAAGGCCCAGGTCTCATCATTATCATTCCCTTTATAGATAAAGTGGTGAAGGTGGATCTCCGAGTTGTAGCCATGGATGTTCCACCCCAGGATATTATCACCAAGGATAATGTGTCAGTGAAGGTCAACGCGGTGATCTATTTCAGGGTGATGGGGTCCATTAATGCAGTGATATCAGTGGAGAACTATCTTTACGCCACCTCGCAACTTGCCCAGACGACACTGAGAAGTGTTTGCGGCCAGGCTGAACTCGATGAGCTTTTGTCTGAGAGGGACAAGATAAACAACCAGCTCCAGGAGATTCTCGACAGGCACACGGATCCCTGGGGTGTAAAAGTCTCGATGGTGGAGGTAAAACATATTGATCTCCCTCAAGAGATGCAGAGGGCAATGGCGAAACAGGCTGAGGCCGAAAGGGAGAGGAGGGCAAAGATAATTGCCGCAGAGGGGGAATTCCAGGCTTCCCAGAAACTCTACGAGGCATCGGAAGTTATAAGCAAAAATCCAGTTGCCATTCAGCTCCGTTTCCTTCAGACTGTCTCCGAGATTGCATCTGAGAAGAACATGACCGTTCTTCTACCAGTGCCCATTGAGCTGTTCAAGCCGTACCTGGAAAATAAAACAAGAGGGGAGGTTGTGGAGTGACAGACCAAAGGATTTTGGAGAGGAGATGGATCAGGCCACTATCGCTTCTCTTCGTGATCCTCACGGTATCTTTTTTGTTTTCCTGCAGGACGCGTCTTCCAGCAAGGTCCGGTGGATTGAAAGGAATACCCGGGGAAGAAAAGGCTCTCCAGCCCGAAGTGAGGGTTCTCCTGAAACATAACCTCGCCAAGTTGACCCTGGAGAAGGGAAAGTACGTCCTGAGGGATGGTCGTGGGGACATTATCACTCGCGGCGAGAGAAGGGTTGTCCTCAGAAAAAACGGGGGAGAGACGGTTGATGTGGATGGGAGAAAGGTCAAGGGCCGGCTGGCCCTCGAGTCTTCCTCGGGTGTATCAATTGATGGAACCATTTACAGGGGGACGATCTATATCCATCCAACCCTTCGAGGGATCAGCCTTGTAGAGAAGGTTAACCTGGAGAGGTATGTGGTATCGGTCCTTCGCAGGGAGATACCCCACTCTTTTTCACCCCAGGCAATGAAGGCCATGTCAGTGGCAATACGAAGCTACACCTTGTACCGTATGGAGAGAAGTGGGGATGCCTATTACCATCTGGACAGCACTAATCTCTCCCAGGTGTACAGTGGGGAAGGGGATACAGACGGGGCTTACGATAATGCTGTGAGGGAGACCGAAGGCATTGTCCTGACATACCAGGGGAAACCTGTTCTTGCTGTCTACCATTCTACCTGCGGGGGGCGAACGGAGAGGGCCGCCAACGCATGGTCGACCGGTCAATCTTATCTTGGTTCAGTGTCGTGTGATTTCTGCAGGAACTCCCCTAATTATCGATGGAGATACGTGATAGATGAATGGTCTTTTCTCCAGAAATTTACGCGGACGGGTATACGTGGAGGTAGAGTGAAGAGGATAGATATCCTTTCCAGGACAGATACTGGGAGGGTTAAGAAAATATCGCTTGTGACAGAAAAGGGTTTATGGACACTTGATGGAAGAGCGATCCGTTCAAGCCTCGGATACAGTGAGGTCAAAAGCCTCGCGTTTTCAGTGAGAGTTTCGAAAGGGAAGTTGATTTTCCAGGGAAGGGGTTACGGCCACGGAGTGGGGCTGTGTCAGTACGGTGCAAACGGCCTCGCACGATCTGGTGCTTCATACCATGAAATACTCCGCTTCTATTACGGGAAAGAGGTGAGGGAGAAGCGCATCTATTGATGTTAATGAAATTGGAAGATCTTGATTATAACCTTCCTGGAGATCAGATAGCCCAGCACCCTCTGCCTGAAAGGGATCAGTCAAGACTCCTGGTCTGTCAAAGGGGGCAGGACGGGGTCCTCCACTCAACATTCCGCAAGCTAACCCAGCACCTGTCATCTGGAGACCTTCTAATCCTCAATGACACGAAAGTTGTCCGGGCCCGTGTGAATTTGGAAAACAGGGGTGAATTGCTGGAAGAAATATTCTTTCTTGGGCCCTCGGGAGAGGAGGGGTCCCGAAACGGCGGAATCTGGGAGTGCCTCGTAAGGCCATCCAGAAGGGTGTCTCCAGGGTTGACCGTAGCTCCCGTCCCAGGCCTCGAGATGAGTTTTCTTAATTCCCTTGGAATGGGAAGGTGGAGAGCAAGGTGCAGTTGTGACCGTCCGCTACCGGAGATACTGGAGGAGGCTGGAGATATCCCCCTTCCACCATACATTAGAAGGAGGCCTTGCGAGGGAGGTTTCCCTGACGAAGAGAGGTATCAGACTGTATATGCAGCGGTCCCTGGTTCCGTGGCCTCGCCCACGGCTGGCCTCCACTTCACGACTGACCTTCTTCACGGCCTGGAAGAGATGGGGGTGAACATTTGTAAGATCACTCTAGATGTAGGGTATGGCACCTTTTCCCCTATCAGGGAAAATATCATCTCATCCCACAGGATGCACAGGGAGCACTACTTTGTCCCGCAGGAAACAGAGGAAATGGTGTGTAAACAGAAGCGCGAGGGAGGCAGGATAATCGCCGTTGGTACCACTGCGGTGCGGAGCCTGGAAAGCGCATTTGGGAGGAATGGGGTTCCCGGGAAACTTGAAGGGTATACAGATCTTTTTATCTATCCGGGATACAGCTTCAACATCGTGGACGGGTTGATCACAAATTTCCACCTTCCAAGGACCACGCTTCTCGCCCTTGTAATGGCCTTTGGTGGGAAGAAGGAGATAAAGGACTACTATCGAATCGCCACCTCGGAGGGGTACCGTTTCTTTTCCTACGGTGATGCCATGATGATTGTTTGAGGGAGAAGATGGAATTTTCAATATTGAACAGGGACCTTTCATCAGGAGCCCGGGCGGGAGTGATAAAAACGGCCCACGGAGAGTTTATGACGCCTGCCTTCATGCCCGTTGGTACTGGAGGGACTGTCAAAGGGGTTACCCCGGAGGAACTCTACGAGATGGGATATGGATGTATACTTGCGAATACCTACCACCTGTATCTCAGGCCGGGGCATGAGGTGATAAGAGGACAGGGTGGGCTGCACCGCTTCATGAACTGGGATGGATCACTTCTCACAGACAGTGGAGGTTTCCAGGTGTTCAGCCTTTCAAGGAACAGGAAGATATCTCCCGGGGGAGTTCAGTTCTCCTCACACCTGGACGGGGAAAAGATACATTTAACCCCCCGTCTGGCCCTGGAAATACAAAGGGCGCTGGGGTCGGATATTATGATGCAGCTGGATGTGTGTGTGGGATTCCCCGCCGGGAGGAAAGACGTTAAGGAGTCAGTACTTCTGTCTGCCAGGTGGGGAGAAGAATCCCTGGATGATTGCAAGCGTGATGGAGCGGCTCTCTTTGGAATAGTCCAGGGGGGAATGTACAAGGATTTGAGGAATCTTTCCGTTGAGTTGAACCTTTCAAAACCCTTTAACGGCTATGCGATTGGGGGCCTTTCAGTAGGGGAGGGAAAGGAACTGATGGAAGAGATTGTCGAGTTTACTGCCCCCAAGCTTCCAGATGAGAAGGTGAGGTACCTCATGGGAGTGGGGACACCTGGAGATATACTGAGAGCTGTATCAAAGGGTGTCGATATATTCGATTGTGTTCTCCCCACCAGGAATGGCCGCAACGGGTATCTCTTCAGTTGGAAGGGAGGGGTTGTGATTAAACAGAGCCGGTACCGGGAAGATGGTTCGCCAATTGATGAATCTTGCGGGTGTTACACCTGCAGAAACTACAGCAGGTCATACTTGAGGCACCTGTACATGAACCGGGAGATATTATCGGCGAGGTTGAACACTATCCACAACCTGTTCTTCTATGGGGAATTCATGGAAAGTCTTCGGAAATCAATTATAGATGGAAATTTCATTCTATTTATGAAACAATTTTCGGGTTTACTTCACGATGTAACAAAAGAAGAGGATGGAGGTGTCTGATGTTTGCCCAGTCCGTTGCCTACGCGGCAGGTACAAAGGGTGGAGGTATGTCAGGAATAGTGGGTTTAGCGCCCATACTCCTGATGTTCGTCATATTCTATTTCATTCTAATAAGGCCTCAACAGAAACAGGTGAAGAGGCACAAGGAACTCATCCAGAATCTCAAAAAGGGTGAGAGGGTTGTCACAACGGGTGGTATCCACGGTACTATCACAGGCTTAACGGAGAATGTGTTAACCCTCGAGATTGCAGATAATGTGAGGATAAAAGTAACGCGGAGTGCTGTTTCTGGCCTGAGCAGGGACCAGGAATCTCCTCAGAAGGCGCAATAGTAGAGGGTTTGGAGAGGTGATGGTTAGAAAGGAGCGAAATTGATGAAACGGGGCATTTTGTGGCGGGGATTACTCGTGGGACTTCTTATCGCCTTAGCGGTGGTTCTGGTGCTTCCAAGTATCACTTCCTCCTTCCCAACGGTGATGAAGGGGGGAGGAAGGATAAACCTGGGGCTGGATCTCCAGGGGGGGATTTTCCTGAGGCTTCGAGTTGAACTCGACAAGGCAGTTGAAAATACCCTCTCGCGGTATGCGGATGATGCGAAGGCTTCTCTGAGGGAGAAGGGGATCCCGGTGCTCGAA
>CAYSOQ010000001.1:0-28122 GCA_964432685.1 uncultured bacterium | reverse complement strand
ATGACCCTCCTCTGAGGCTGCTTCCACCATCGCCCTGCCGCCAGACGAATGGATGGTGAGCATATCTACCCCGTGGGATGCCGCACTCCTTACGGCTCCCCTGACACTATTCGGAATATCGTGGAACTTCAAATCCAGGAACACCTTTTTCCCCATCCCCTTTAGGGTCTCGATGAAGATAGGCCCCTCTTTAGTGAAGAGTTCCATCCCAACCTTACACCAGATAAGGTCCTTCCCCGCCCCATTGAGAAATGAGAGGGCATCCTCACACCCAGGAAAATCGAGGGCTGCAATTATTCTCCCTAATCCTCCCATCGAATGAACTCCTCGTCTATCCCCGCTTTGACCGAAGCAACTGCCTCCGCAATTGGCACGTCTATCTCCTCTCCCGTTTTCCTATTTCTCAGTTCAACGCAACCCATTTCTACTTTTTTCTTGCTTATAGTAACCCTTATGGGGGCGCCAATGAGGTCTGCGTCTTTGAACTTAATCCCCGGCCGTTCTTCCCTGTCGTCTAAGAGAACTTCCAGTCCAACTTCTTGTAATCCTGAATATATCTTCTCTGCCGCCTCCCGGACACCTTCCTGCTTGAGATTTACCGGAACGACCTGTACGTGAAACGGGGCTATTGCGGAAGGAAATATGATGCCGTCATCGTCATGGTTCTGTTCTATCGCTGCGGCAACTGTCCTTCCAATTCCGATCCCGTAGCATCCCATCTCGATTACCTTTTCTCTTCCATCCCTGTCAAGGTAGGTGGCGCCCATAGCCTCGCTGTACTTCTTCCCGAGCATAAAGACGTGCCCCACTTCGATACCCCTGGAGACTTGAATATCTCCACCGCACCTCGGACAGGTATCTCCTTCTTCTATTCTCCTGAAATCACCCACAACCTTGGGATGATAATCGCGCCCCTGTTCAACATGGATCAAGTGGAAGTCATCACGATTTGCCCCCGTGATACCGTTCTTGACTGACATGGTACTGTAATCAGCCATCACCTCACATTCGATCCCCACCGGCCCTGCGAACCCTGTTGATGCCCCGGTTATTTTTCTCACGGTATCTTCATCTGAAAGTCCAATCCATTCCGCGCCCAGGTAGTTCTTCACCTTGACTTCATTGATTACCTTGTCACCCCGCGCCACCACGGCAACCGTCCCTTTGTCAGTAGTAAATAAGAGAGTTTTAAGTATTCTCGTGGAGGGAACCGAGAGAAACTCTGCAACCTCATCAATTGATCTCTTTCCCGGTGTAGATACTTCCTCCAGGGACCCATTCCTGCTTTGACCTGGAGTTTCCGCGGGAGGAACAGTTTCTGCGAGATCACTATTTGCCCCATAATCACATGACATGCAACTCGCAATCTCATCTTCACCTGAATCTGCAATTACCATGAATTCGTGGGAACTGCTTCCTCCAATCGACCCTGTATCGGCCTCAACGGCCCGGAAGTCGAGGCCAATTCTTTTGAATATTCTTGAGTAGGCAGCATACATTGATTGATAACTCTCGAGCGCCCCCTCTTCATCTACGTCGAATGAATATGCATCTTTCATGATAAATTCCCGCCCCCTCATGAGTCCGAATCTGGGCCGGATCTCATCACGAAACTTAGTCTGAATCTGGTAGAAATTTTTCGGAAGCTGTCGGTAAGACCGTATCTCTTTTCGGACGATATCAGTGATAATTTCTTCGTGAGTAGGGCCCAGGCAGAACTCCCTTTCACCACGGTCCTTGAACCTTAAAAGCTCCTTCCCGTAGAGATCCCATCGTCCCGATTCTTTCCACAATTCTGCAGGCAATACCGCTGGCATGAGCAGCTCTATCGCCCCGGCCCGGTTCATTTCTTCCCTGACGATTTTCTCCACTTTACGGATTACCCTGAGACCCACCGGCAGATATGAATAGATGCCGGCCGCGACTTTCCGAATCATGCCAGCCCGTACCATCAATCTGTGACTATCCGTGTCCGCATCAGATGGGTTCTCTTTCGCCGTAGGAAGGAGATATCGAGTCATTCGCATCAGCAGGGCCCCCTTTGTCTCTTTTCTAAAACCTTCTCGACCTGAGTAACGAGTTCCCTCACAATTTCTTCTTCCTTTAGCTTCCTCACCACTTTTCCGTCCACAAACAGGAGTCCCACCCCTTTTCCGCAGGCAACTCCGATATCTGCCTCCGTCGCTTCCCCAGGCCCATTTACGGCACAACCCATTATGGCAATTTTGATGTAATCATCCACATGTGAGAGTTTCGCCTCCACCTGATTTATGATTCTTTCAAGGTCTACTTCAAGTCTGCCGCAGGTGGGACAGGAAACGATTTCGGGTCCTTTCTTCCTCAACCCCAGCGATTTCAATATTTCCTGCCCCACACGAACTTCCTCCTCAGGAGGCCCTGTGATGGAAACACGAAGAGTGTCCCCGATGCCCTCGGAAAGTAGTGTCCCAATCCCGACAGAAGATTTAACAGTTCCCGCGAATATGGATCCTGCTTCAGTAATCCCCACGTGTATGGGGTAATCGAACTTACGGGAAAACATCCTCGAAGCCTCTATGGAGGTGGACACATCCGATGACTTGAGGGATACCTTGAATTCAGAGAAACCTTCTCTCTCGAAAAAGCCGACATGGCGGGAAATCGACTCGAGGAGTGCCTCTGCTGTAGGGCCCTTGTACCGTTCGAGTAGGTCCTTTTCTAATGAACCTCCGTTTACCCCGATCCGCATGGATATTCCCTTTTCTTTCGCCTCCGCGATAATTATTCTGAGCTTCTCCGTGCCCCCTATGTTCCCGGGATTGATCCTGATACAATCGGCTCCGTACATAATTGCTTTCAACGCCAGTTTATGGTTGAAATGTATGTCTCCCACAAGGGGGACATTAGTGTTCATCCTGATTTCCTTGAAGGCCAAAGCGGCAGCTTCGTCGGGGAGGGCTATCCTCACGATCTCACACCCTGCCATGACAAGCGAGCGTATCTGCTCGAGGGATCGCCCCACGTCACGAGTATCTGTTTTGGTCATTGACTGAACTGAAATAGGGGAATCCCCCCCCACCGTGACATTACCGACCCGAATTTTCTGCGTAATTTTTCTGATCATAATTTCTATTGTTTAAATGAGTATACATCAATTTCCACGGGGTGAGGAACTCTCAGGGAACTGAGGTTTTCCCGGACCGACACCGATGCGGGACATCACTTTCCAGGGCGTCTTTCGGGAAAAACCTGGTTATACATTGTATGCAAACCAGTTCCAGTGAGGCCCCGTGGAATTCCTTTAAATCCTTGCTTTCAGATGCCTGGTGAAGGCCGTCTACGTTCTGGGTGATGACCGACTTTACGATTCCCCTATACCCAAGTTCTGCCAGTGAAGAATAGGCGGGATGAGGGACCCTTCAACCCTGTAGAAAAGAGCCCAGCTTTAGTGCGAGTCCCATATCACCCGCAACTTTCAATTTGCCCATCATGAATGCCATCTGGGCTGCAACTTTACCCGTGATCAGATCTAGAAAATCTTCATCCTTCATAGTTATCACCGTATCCGGGTCGTCTGCCCCTCCCTCTTCTACAAAGGCCCCTCCATCCTTAATGGTTACATACCATCTGCCTCCACCCTCCCCGTCGATGTTAAACTGATATACACAGCTCATCCCGCTTATTTTGCCCGGGTCAGAGGTAACTTTTTCTCCCAGTTCATCGAAAAATTTTTTTACGCCACCTTCTCCCATACGCTGCCTCCTTTCATGAATTCCTATTCATTTAGTAAAGCATAAGGAATGGTCGCTTACAATAACTGGATTAATTCCCCTTCCAAAGGGCTTACCCTTCCCACCCTTAAAAATATATACTCTCCGTATTGTGGTATAGATAAACCATGTTGGTAATCGCAATAACCGGTGGGATCTGTTCTGGTAAGTCAGTAGTCGCGGATATGCTGAGAGATCTGACCTTCCCCGTCCTCGATTCTGACCGGGTTGCCCACAAGGTATATGAAAAGGGAACTGATACCTACCGCAAGTTGATTGAGCATTTCGGGTTACAGATCCTTTTACCCGATGGGTCTATTTCCAGGGATATTCTGGGTGGCCTCGTCTTTCATGACAGGGGAGCAAGATTGAAGCTGGAAACGATCACCCACCCTTCCATCGAGAAGAGGATGAGGTCCTATGTTAAGAAACGGGAGGCAGAGGGGTGTCAAGCATGTTTTGTGGAAGTTCCCCTCATTTTCGAGAAAGGCAAAAAAAACCTTTTCAACCTTGTAATCACGGTTTTCACTACAAGGGATACACAAATTGATAGATTGAAATCAAGGGATAGCCTCTCAAGGGCTGAGGCACAGACTCGCATCAATTCCCAGATGCCCCTATCTGAAAAGGTGCGTTCCTCTGACTACGTGATTGACAATTCTGGAACTCTGGAAGAAACAATTGATCAGGTAAAACAGTTCGTAAGGCAGGAAATCCTGAGTGGAAAACAGAAAATGTAACCAACTGAGAGCATAGGGGATCTAAATCCATCTCACCGGTTATTCACCAGGTAGATTTGAGAAAGGTTCACTGAAATATCTCCCACATCCTCCCCACTCTCGAACCCCAGGACAACCTCCTTGACTCTAACGTTCCCCTTTTCACCAAAGGCGATGGTAAGGTCTTTTTCGATATTTCGCTCGACCAGTATGGGCTGCATCACATCTTTCTCGTCGCCAATCGATATGACGGCCGATCCCGGCTCAGGGGTTATTATGCTATCGCTGGGGAGCCTGTTGGCAAAGGCATAGATCAGCTCTTTTTTTATTGAAACTTTTTCGCTCCATAAAGCCTTTACCCAGTGTACGACTCTTTTCTTCAAAGAGAGATCCCCAGGCCCCTCATCGAATATCATCAACAGGAAGAAGGGATACCTCGATTTTCTTATCTTATAATCTCCTCCTATCCTATTGATCTTATTTACTTTGACAGTAAATGATAATGTTTTCCCGGATATATCTATATCGGTCCCCTTCGTAATATAAAGATCCTTCCCCTCTTCAAGCTTCACGAACAGCATCCCGTCACCAATTCCAGGAGAACCCTCTATGTTCAGGGTCCCTTCCTTGACTCCTTTGATCTTCACTCCCTTGTTCCCAAGATCTTTCCTGGAGAAAAGGAGGGCCTTGCCTTCCACACCATAGAGGGGCTGACTCATCATAACCAGTATGAGAATCAGCAGAAGGTACCCCATTACACCTTCATATCTTTTCATCTCACTCATACTCCTTTTTTACGATCTCGATTCCCCTCTCAAGGAGTTCCTGTTCGAAATCCATGACACACCGGGTAACCTTTTCCACTTCCGTTCCCCTCACGACGATCCTTACCCTGTAACCTGGCGCAAAGGATGGGTACGAACCGATTGACAGATCTCCATATTTATCCATCAACCCTTCCATTATATCGGAAAAGGTAGACTCACCACTCTTCAGGTAAACGATCCCTCTGGTAATAGAAACCTTTCTGAAGAACTTTCTAGCCATGGGGAACATTTTCTCTATCAGCTCAGGGATTCCGGGGAACACCATTACTTTTCCGCATAAAAAACCAGGAGCGGAAGACACAGGATTTGGAATCAGTTCAGATCCCGCGGGCACAATTGCCATTTTCATTCTCGCTTCGCTCATGTCATCCCCGTAAAAATCCTCTAGAACTTTCTTCGCGTTCAGATCCGTTACAAGGGGGAGCCCCAGCGCAAATGCAACAGCTTCCCTCGTGACATCGTCCGGTGTGGGTCCTATCCCCCCGGTTAGTATCATATAATCCACATCATCTAAAAAAGCACCGATCAATTGTGAGATTACATGTATTGAGTCGGGTAAAATGCAGGCAATTGAAATGGTAACACCCAGATCGTGTAATTCTCCAATGAAATAGGGAGTGTTCTTGTCCTCCACCTCACCCCTCAATACTTCCTCCCCTATCACGAAAAGAGCAACTTTCTGGGGCTCAACCCTCTTTTCCAATTTACAATTGCTCCTTTATGGATTAAGAATAACTAACCCGGATTATTCATGAAGATAATTCGTTTGCATGGACAATCCGCCCTTCGGGTTTCGACTCCGGCCTTTACTCAAGGTTAGCCTTGAGTCCCTCGTCTCAGGGATCCTGAGCGTAATCGAAGCAGAAGGTTAATGTCACCGAGCCGGAATTCGAAAGAAAGCTTTTAGCTTTCTTTCCTCTCCATATTCACGTATCTTAAAGATTCGTGAATAACGCAGACTAATTATACGAAAATAAGTGTATCTACATGGGAAAGCAAGAAGAAAAATTATCATACTCGAAAGCGGGAGTTCACATCGATGAGGCCGATGCGCTGATCAGGAAGATCGGCGGCTCCATTAAAAAGACCTACCTCCCAGGAGTAATCGGCCACATTGGAGGCTTCTCCGCCTTTTTCGAACCTAGCCTGGAAGGGTATGAAACCCCTGTGCTTCTTGCAACAACGGATGGTGTGGGGACGAAACTGAAGGTGGCCCTTGAAGCTGGTCGTTTCAAGACCATCGGAATCGACCTTGTGGGTATGTGCGTGAACGATCTCGTCGTCCATGGAGGGAAACCTCTCTTCTTCCTTGATTACTATGCTACCGGGCGTCTTAACGCCTCCTCTGCCTCTGATGTCATCAAGGGGATCGCAAAGGGGTGCGCTGAAGCACGCTGTTCGTTGATTGGCGGGGAAACCGCTGAGATGCCCTCCCTTTACAGAGAAGGGGACTTCGACCTCGCAGGATTCTGTGTGGGTATTGCAGAAAAAAACAATATTGTTTCGGGTGAGGCAACCGAACAAGGGGATGTCCTTCTGGGGCTTCCCTCAAGCGGTTTTCACAGCAACGGTTACTCACTGATACGGAAATGCCTCCTGGAAGGTCAGAAGTTATCCCTCGACGAGCCATACCCGGGCTCCCGCTCCCCTCTCTGGAAAGTGCTTCTCAAACCAACCCGTATATACGTGAGGCCTATTCTATCCCTTCTGGAAAAAGTAAAAGTCAAGGGGATGGCCCACATTACTGGAGGAGGAATCTATGACAATGTCCGCAGGATCCTCCCTGATGGATTCAAAGCCGTAATCTACGAGAAAAAGATGAAAGTGCCTGCCCTTTTCCATACGCTTCAGGAGCTGGGAATGATTGATAAGAGGGAGATGTTCAAGACATTTAACATGGGTACAGGAATCGTTTTAACGGTGGGCAGAAAAGACGTAGTTAGAACCAGGCAGATAATGAAGGAAATGAGACTCAAGGTGAGAGAGATCGGAGAGGTGGTGAAATCTCCCTCAGGGAAGAAAGAAGTGGAGGTTGTCCCCTGATTTCTGAACATGACAATCTTATTGCAGTGTTAATTTCTGGAGGAGGGACAAACCTTCAGTCCATAATCGACGCCTGTGAAGTTGGGAGCCTCTCCTGTAAAATCACCCTGGTAATCAGCAACCAGAAAGACGCATTCGGGTTGGAACGGGCCAGGGACCATGGAATCCCCCGGGAAATCGTGGACCACAGAAATTTCGGTTCAAGAGAAGACTTCGAGGGGGAACTCATTCGCTTAATCGATAAATCGGGAGCAGATCTTATCTGCCTGGCAGGTTTCATGAGAGTGCTCTCACCACACTTCGTGGGGTATTACAAGCATCGCCTCATGAATATCCATCCCGCCCTTCTTCCTGCATTCCCCGGAATACATGGGAAAAAAGATGCAATAGAATATGGAGTCAGGTTCTCTGGGGCAACAGTCCACTTCGTGGACGAAGGAACCGACACAGGTCCTATCATCATCCAGGCAGTAGTTCCCGTCTACCAAAGCGATACTGAAGAGGTACTGGGGGCACGTATCCTTGTCCAGGAACACAGGATCTATCCCCTCGCCATCAAATATTTCTTTGAGGGAAGGCTTGAAATCATAGGAAGAAAAGTGGTTTACAAGAGCGACAGGGAAATCGAGGAATTCGCTTCCATTAATCCCGCAGGGCCGTAGTAGACAATGATCCAAGGCTTTGCGGGACCGATTTAGGTTTGCACCCAATTCTTTTCTGTGCTATAAGGTTCATTCGATACTTATCTTCCGGAGGATATTATGGCAAAGTGCGAAATATGCGGGAAATCACCGATGTTCGGACACAATGTTTCCCACGCGAATAATAAGACCCGGAAGATATTCAAGCCGAATATCAAGAAGATCCGTGCGAAGGTAAACGGGAGTGTTAAAAAGATCGATATCTGCACCCGATGCCTGAGATCAGGTGCCGTCGAAAAGGTTATCTAATCAACCATTCATGAGGGAATGAAAGCGATAGCATCTATCTCTATCCTGGAACCCAGGGGGAGAGCCGCTACTTCGACTGTGGCCCTCGCAGGTGGGTTCTTTCCGAAAAATTCCCCATAGACTCCGTTCATCTCCTTGAATTCCTTGAGATCCACCATGTAGACCGTTGTTTTCAGAATGCGGTCCAGGGAACTCCCCCCTCCCTCGATAACTCCCCTGAGGTTCTTCAAAACCATTTCCGTCTGCGCTGAAATCCCTCCATCAATGAGTTTCCCCGATACTGGATCAACAGGTATCTGTCCCGATACGAACAGGAACCCACCCTTCGAAACTCCCTGTGAATAGGGCCCTATCGCGTCAGGAGCATGATCGGTCTCAACGATCTTCTTCATTTTGCTCCCCCTTCAACTTTTTACTCTGTCCACGCTGATAACATTGGGTATCTTAGTGATTGATTTGATCACACCCGTGAGGTGGGACACATTTTTCACAGAAATCTCAAAATCACATATCGCCCTCTGATCTCTCGTAGTAACCACTACCGCCCTTCGGATATCTACCTCCATCGCAGTAATCGCTTTTGATATTTCTGCGAGAAGACCCGGCTTATCCTCGCAGACTACCTTGATCTTCGCAGGCCTGGTAGCCTTGGATCCCTCGTCCCATGCAACATCCACTTTTCTCTCTGGATCGGCCTGGAGGATTTTTGAGCAGTCTGCATCGTGAATCGTAATACCCCTCCCCCTCGTTACGAATCCAGATATTGAGTCCCCAGGTAAAGGGTTGCAGCACTTGACGAAACGTATCATCACGTCGTCCACCCCTTTTACAATGATCGGCTGTGATTCTTTCCCGGAGAGCCTCCTGATAAATTCGCCAACCTTTTCCTTTTTCCCTGAATCCTCTTTTTCCTTCGACCCTGGAAAAAGGTGCTTCACCAGGACATTTATTTGAGATTTTCCGTAGGCCACTGATGAGTAAAAATCCTCATTGGTGCGATATCGGTGAGCTTTCAGGAATTCGTGGAATTCAGGTTTCTTCAACATTTTTCCGAGAGACAGGCCCTTTTTCCTCACCGCTTTTTCAACTATCTGTTTCCCCAGTTCAAGGGATTTTATCTTTTCCTGGGAACGGATATACGCCCTGATCCTGGAGACAGCCTTGTTGGTTTTCACAAACTTCAGCCAATCCTTAGAGGGATGGTGATTCGGGTTGGTGATGATCTCAACCATATCCCCGTTCTTCAACAAATGTTTCAAAGGAACCATTTTCCCGTTCACCTTCGCCCCTACGCACCTGTTACCTACTTCCGTGTGGATCGCATACGCATAGTCCACGGGAGTGGACCCACGTTTCAATTCAATAACATCTCCCCTGGGCGTAAACACGAGAACATCCTCGGGGAAGAGTTCCTCCTTAACTCCAGTGATAAACTCTGCGGGGTCACTCGTGTCCTTCTGGAGTTCAACTATGTGCCTGAGCCAGGCAAAAGCCTTTTCAGAGCCGATATCCCCTTCCCCTTCACTTTTATATCTCCAATGAGCGGCAACACCCAGTTCCGAGATTCGATGCATTTCCTCAGTCCTGATCTGTATCTCCATCATTTCCCCTTCGGGTCCGATAACCGTGGTGTGGAGAGACTGGTACCTGTTTGCCTTTGGCATCGCTATGTAGTCCTTGAAACGGCCAGGTACGGGAGTCCATGCATTGTGGACGATCCCAAGGACCTCATAACAATCCCTGATTGTGCTCACGATAATTCTGAAGGCTATGATATCGAAGACGTGGTCGAAATCTACGTTCTGTTTTTCCATTTTCTTGAAGATGCTGTACACATGCTTGATCCTACCCGATACGGAAATATCCAGTTTATGCTCCGCCATCATCTCCTGAAACATGTTGATCACTCTTTCAGTATATTCACCCCTTATTTCCGCCTTCTCCTCGAGTTTTTCGGTTATCTCCCTGAAGCGATCCGGGAATAGGTGTTTCAAACACAGGTCTTCCAGTTCTCCCTTCACCCCGCCAATCCCAAGCCTGCTCGCGATTGGAGCGTAAAGATCCAGGGTTTCCTTTGCGATATGGTACTGTCTGTCTGAGTTGAGGTGTCCCAAGGTCCTCATGTTGTGAAGACGGTCAGCGAGTTTTACGAGAATTACCCGCGGGTCACGGGCAATCGCGATAATCATTTTTCTGAAGCTCTCTGCCTTCTGGCGAGCAGCATCCACCACGGTAACCTGACCGATTTTACTCACACCATCCACGAGAAATGAAACCTGCTCACCGAACAGTTCTTTCAGGTGGTCCGGAGAAGTCCCAGTATCCTCGATGACATCATGAAGAATCCCCGTGGTGATGGTCTCTTCATCCATCTGGAGGTCGGCGAGAATACCCGCTACCTCGAGAGGGTGGATTAGGTAAGGCTCCCCTGACTTCCTGATTTGCCCGTGGTGAACTTTTGCCGAGAAGACGTACGCTTTGTGAATCAGGTCCAAATTAGCATCCGGATTGTAAGAAAGGACCCTATCGACGATATCGGTAAGCCGTATCATTTGCTATCGAAAACAAGATATGGAATAGAAACTTTATTCGCTCTCTTTATCGACGAGGCTGTTTGCGATTTCCCTCAGGGCAATTACTACGGGCTTCTCCTTCTTCTCCCCACGCTTGATGAGTGGTTTTTCTCCCGAGACAATCATTTTCGCCCTCTTTGATGCAAGAATCGCAAGTTCAAAATGACATGGTACCTTGTCTAGACAATCTTCAACTGTCACTCTAGCCATATTGTTTACCTCCAAAACTGTGAGATTATATTCTGAATGAATATCCGGTTCCTGTCAATCCTGAGAGCCTGAGCCCTTATAATTGACACCACATCCAAGATGGCATCCTCGAGCTCCCTGTTTATAACGAAGAAGTCATACCCTTCAAGGCCTTCCAGTTCCTTGCGTGATTCCAGTATTCTCGCGTGGATCTCTTCGTCACTCTCCCTCTTCCTGTTTCTGAGTCTCCCATAGAGTGAATCTATGCCAGGTGGAATAAGGGCTATGAGAACCGCCTCGGGTATTAAACTCTTTACGTTCATACCCCCCTGAACATCAATTTCCAGAATTACATCTTTCCCCGAACAAAGAAAATTCTCAACTGCATCCCTGGAAGAACCGTACTTCTTCCCGTAAATTTCTGCATATTCGAGGAAAAATCCTTCCTTGACCATCTTTCCGAATGTTCCCTCATCCACGAAATGATAGTCCACACCTTCGGTTTCTCCCACCCTGCGTTCCCTCGTCGTGTATGATACTGATAGAGTCAGATCGATAACCCGGGAAACCACTCCCCTGCAAACCGTTGTCTTCCCGGTGCCGGAAGGTGCGCTCAAAACAAAGAGAGTTCCTTCTTTCGACGGCTTTATATCATTCAATATTCTGCACCTGCTCCCTCAATTTTTCCATTTGAGCTTTCGCTTCTATCACCCGGCGTGATATCTCCCCGCTCTGGGCCTTCGAACCAATTGTGTTGAATTCCCTGTTGAGTTCCTGGATGATGAAATCCAGTTTTCTTCCTTTGGTTGTCTCTTTCCCTCTCACAGTTTTCAAGAACTGTGTGAGATGGGACTTGATCCTTTCCATTTCCTCTGAAACATCAAGCTTGTCTGCAAGGAGGGCAACCTCCACTGCGAGTTTCTCTTCGAGGTAGCCTTCATCTTTAGCCATCACAAGCATTTCACGGATTCTTTCATTTACCCTTTCCGCCATCTCCAGTTTATGAGTACCCATCAAACTCTTGACTTTCTGCCGGAGGGATTTCAATTTTCGGATTCCTTTCTTCATTTCACCCGAAAGGGCCTGCCCTTCTTCCACCCTCATCTTGACAGCAGACTCCAATGCATTTCGAAGGCATTTATCCACCAGCCTGGATACGCCTTCATGGCCTTCCACTTCCTCCTCCTCGATGGAAAGGACATCACGAAATGACAGGAGATCACGTACTTCCAGCTTCCCCTCCACCCCATGGGTCTCTTTGAGTTCATTCGATGCCACAACAATCCCCCTAACTAGGGAGTCGTTGAGCCTCAATCGGATTGGACGCTCTCTCCGGTCTTTCACTGTTACCCATACCTCAACTTTCCCTCTGAAAAGTTTCTCCTTGAGAATTCCACGAATGTGAGGCTCGAGTAGGGAATAGAGCGGCGGAATCCTCACGTTGACCTCCAGGTATCGATGGTTCAAGGTCCTTATCTCAACGAGTACATGGAGATCTCCTTCTGCCAGCGAAGATCGCCCAAATCCTGTCATGCTACTTAGCATGTCTCTTGTCCCCCTAAGATGGTCTCCCTGTAGAGAACATCCCTTGCCTCCCCAAAGAAGTTTATAACTTTCTCATCCTTGTAATCGGGATAAGTCCAGGGAAGAGGCCTGAACCTTCCACCCTCAAAACGCAGGGTAAGGTCTCCGTAAACTTCCCTCCCGATATGTATCCTGTGGGAAAAGTTCTTGAAAGTCGAAAGGACGACAGTTTCAAGGGTGATAATCCCTGGATCCAGGTTGACCTGCCTTCTTTCATCAAGGGAGTACTTTTCTTCCAGTTCGAAACAGAGATACTTCGCGTCGAGTAGATCGCTCCTCTTAAATAGATCTTTGAAAATACAAAACATCCTCTTCAAGCATGGCCCCATCTCCCTTGAATAATATTCCGTCTGATCGAAGGGAAACTCGGATGAGATAATGTCAATCTGGCCAATCGATTTTTCAAGTTCGCCTATGGCCAATTTCCCCTTTTCCTTAGAGGAATAGATAACCCCTGAAAAAAGTTTACAGGGAGGGGGTTCCCTTGGAATGCTCATCATTCTCCCAGGTTCATGTCGCCGCGTATCGATTAACCGCCACAATGAGTTTCTCCTTCGTTATGGGAGAAGTCCCCACTTCTTCCACCACGACTGCTGCGGCGATATTTGAAAGGATGGCAGATTCTTCATAGTTCCCACCTGTGGCAAGGGACGCGGAAAAAGTACTTATTACCGTATCACCCGCGCCGGTTACATCATAAACCTCTTTGGCGAAAGCGGGGACGTTGAAAATTATTTTCTTCCGCCGCCTTAAAAGGGACATTCCTTCTTCCCCCCTCGTGATCAACACAGCATCAGCTTTCGTTTTATTCAGCACTCGCCTTCCTGCATCGAAAAGATCCCCTTCTGATAATACTTCAACCCCCGAAAATTCACCCACTTCTTTCCTGTTTGGTTTGATTGCATGGCAACCCTTGTAGAAACCTACGTCCCTTTTTTTGGGGTCCACGAGAACCATCTTCCCTTGCTTCCTGGCCGTATCTACGAGGGGACGATATGTCTCCTCCGCGATAGTACCCTTGTTGTAGTCAGATACGATGATAAAATCCACCTTATTGACGAGATGGAGAATTTTATCCCGCATTTCCCTCAAAGCATCTGTTGGAATGACAGAAGAATTTTCTCTATCGATTCTCACCATGTGCTGTCCATGGGCAACGATACGGGTCTTTACAATCGTTTTTAGTCCACTCCATTCGCAAATTCCATCACAGTTGATTCCCTTTTTCTTCATTATCCTCAAGAGGTTCCGCCCATGGTAATCGTTCCCTATGACTCCTGCCAGATGGACTTCCATGCCAAGGAGGGATAGATTCAGAGCAACGTTCCCAGCACCTCCCACCGTCCTGGATTCCTCTCCCACCCTCACTACCGGGACAGGTGCTTCAGGAGAAATCCTGTTAACCTTTCCCCAGATGTATTCATCGAGCATCACGTCACCCACGACGAGGGCCTTCTTCTCGCGAAAGCTCTCGATCCGTCGAATCATCTTTTCCTCATCCATCCCCATCCTCCGTAAGTGGAGATGCCTCGTCGACGAGCATGACAGGGATTTTTTCGATAACAGGGTATTTCAGCTTGCATGCATAACAGATGAGATAATCCCCATCTACAGCCCTTTTCACACTCCCTTTGCAAGAGGGGCACGCAATAATATTCACGAGATTCTCATTCATTCCTTTTACCTCTAGACATTTGGATCAAATTCCCCGTTAGAGCCCCGAACTTCAGTTTCGCGTGGACCAGAAGGGGAATGTTTGATCCATCATTGATGAGCCATGCAGTAACGTCCCCTTTCTTAGAAGGCTTTCCCTTGTTCGAGATCTCCGGCCTGACTTTCAGGGTATCGAATACACCTATATCGGTCTTCACCTTCTCCTTTCCCAGTGCCTTCACCCTGACTGTATAAACCCTTTTCCCTCCATACAATTTAACGTTCCCCGGGTCAGATGAAAGATCGAGGGTACGAAGGTAAAATGCGAGAGTAACCGGTTCGAAGATCCCAGGGACCCCTTTGTACTCCTTCAGTTTCTTTCCCTGGAGGCTGAAATGGGACATTACCCCTGTATCCTGATCGTAATATACCACTTTATCGACCTTTTTGCGGGACTCCCTCTGTTTCACCCTCATCTTGAAAGGGAACAGAGTTTCCGCGTCAATATAATAATGGAACTCGTCCTTAACCTCTTTGAAAATATTTACCAGACCAGTTGTCCAAACCTTCATCCTTATGTGGTGTAATTGTTTTCCCTCCTCGGTCTCCATACCCATGTATACAAATTCAGCATACCCTGCAGGGATACCCAGGAATGAGATCTTATAAAGCAGGGATTCTCCCCCCCTCGACCACACAGGAGATCCCTTCCCGAGGAGAAAAGGATCGTTATCCAACAAGCCAGATGAACCGTACGAGGGAATCACAATGAGACATATGATGAATACTATAAAGAGTTTTTTCATCTTTCCGCCTTCCCCGCTCTCTTTGTGAGCAAGTATACCGCTTCATCGAAGTCTTTGACGAGGTAATCGGGCAATAGATTCGACTCATCTATATTTTTCATCTCTTCTTTTCCATATCCCGTCATTGTCATAATGGTAGTGAACCCTGAGCCTTTTCCGAGAAGCACATCTGTCAACTTGTCCCCCACCACGAAGATATCCTTTGCCGGGGGGACTGTAACCAGAAATGAGAGAGCAGTTTCCACCATGAGGGGGCCAGGCTTTCTGCAACGGCAATCTTTCCTCAAAGGGGGTACCATACCATCTCTGTGATGGGGACAATAGAAAACACCATCGAAGAGTTCTCCTGCGGGATCGAATAATGCCTCGAACCGCCTTCTCACTTCATCGAACTGGTCACGTGTAATGATTCCCTTGGCAAGCCCGGCTTGGTTGGAGACGATAAAAAGAGCCCAGTTCTTTTCAGCTAAAATCTTCAAGGATTCTGAGGAACATCCTATCTCGTGGATCCCCTCCGGGTCATCCAGGTATCCATCATCCCTGATGAGAGTCCCATCCCGGTCGATGAAGATCACACGTTCAGGCATCTTCTTCTTTATGTTGACTCTAAATATCATATATTTTATTTTCTCCAGGGGGCCTTGTACGCCATCTCCTGTGGAACCATAGCCACTGCTCAGGCTGTTCCCTTATCCCATCCTCAAAGATCTCATGTATCCTCTTGAGCGAAAGGCGGATGAACTCCTCTTTGTCTTGAACGTTGGGGTTGACTGGCTCGTAGAACCGGACAATATGTCGGGAATTGTCATTCCTGTCCCTGAAGGGTAATACGGGAACCATTTTTACACCGGTCATATAGGCAATTCTTGCTATCCCGTCGGCAGTACATGCGGGAAGCCCGAAAAAATCGACGAATATCCCCCTGTTCAGGTGTGTATCCTGATCCATGAGGACGCCTATGACCCTTCCCCCCCGAATCCTTTTGAGAATCTCTCTTGCGGAGTCGAACTTCTCGATCACACCATTTCCAGACAGCCTGTGTTTCGCGTATATATATTCGTTTATGAACTGTTCTCTCTGGGGCCTCACCAATATGTCAAAATTCGCAAAATTCCTTCCAAATGTATGAGCCATTATTTCCCAGTTTCCGAAATGCCCTGAGATGCCGAACACTCCCTCTCCCTTCTCTATAGAATCCATCAGATGTTCCGTCCCTTCGAATGTGACCTTCTGGTCGATTGAAGCGTCATCTAAGATACCTATCTTCATTATCTCAGCCAGTGTCCAGGAAAAATTCCTGTAAGTATTCCTGATGATCCTGTCCATCTCACCCCTTGAAATCCCCGGAAAGGCGATCCCCATGTTTATCCTGGCGATTTCTTTATGCTTCCGGTCCCAGAGTGAGAACATATATGCTAACTTCTCGAAAAATATCTTTAGGAACTTGAGGGGAATCTTTTCGAAGACCTTCACGAACCCGATGAAAAGATATTTTGTCATGACAACTCCGTGCTTTCAAATAGTCTGGTTTCGAACTCCTCCCTTCCCCTTACAAATTCCACGATTACCCTCAAGGCGTATATGGGGCCGAACCTTTCAGCCGGTAGCTTCACCAGATCCTTCTCTGTTGTCAAGAGGGGCATTCCACCTGCCATCGCACGAATTCTCTTTATGATATCTTCCGTATATTCCACATGATCCCCAAGGGAGTAACTACCCCCGATAGACAATCCGAGGGAACTCGCTGTGGTCAGGAACCCGGGGAAATCACCGATTCCACCAAACACAAAGTATTCCTCCCCCATGTATTCCTCGTTTAATTTTCCGAGATAATCTATCAACCCCGTCACCCTGTATCTCGTAAGGAAGACCTCTTTTTCACCTGCATACTTTTCAATAGTCGCGTCAATCTTCTCCTCCTCCGCTGATGGGGGAACTTTCGTCACAATTATCGAGGTAGCATAGCGCATTGCTCCCGGCAATTCCCTCAATTTCCACACCTCCCTTAATGTACTCAGGGATGAAATGCAGGAAAAGGGAATTAGAAGAAAATCCTGGTCTTTTTCCAGGTGAAATTGCTGAAAACCATCATCTAAGAGGAAGATTTCAGGAGAGCCCATCTCCTTCGCAAGTTTTATCCCTTCGAAGCGGTTCGCCGTGACAACCATGCTCACCTCGTTTACGCGTTTCTTTATGAGAAACGGTTCGTCTCCAATCTCCTCGTATCCCCCAGGTTGGGCCCCGCCCCCAATGAAGACAGGAGCGCTTCCCTTTCGTCTGTATCCCCTCGTTAGGACACATACTTTTTTCCCCCGGGTAGTGAGAATGCGTGCCGCCTCAATCACATGGGGAGTTTTTCCGGTTCCCCCGTAATGAATATTCCCGAAAGAAATAATCGGAATATCAACTTTCCCCTTCTTCATGAGGCCCGACTCAACTAACCGCCTGATCAGGGCATTTATCGGAAAAATCATCCTATTAATCCTTCCGACTCATTTGGATCAACCTTTCCGCCAATAAATTTCCCATCCCCGTATATTCCGAGACGATTTTGTATGCCCTATCGCCCAGCCCTTTACGTAATTCCTCCTTCTCAACCAGTTCTCTGAGAAGAACTTGAAACTCTTGCGAGTTATGGGCAATTATCAGTCCTTTCACCATGATAAATTCTTCAACTATATCTTTAAAGTTACTATAATATGGTCCTATTATTACAGCTTTTTTGTATATGGCAGGCTCCAATATATTATGTCCGCCCACATTCACGAAAGAACCTCCCATTACTACAACATCTGAAATTGCATAGAGCCCCTGAAGTTCTCCCATAGTATCCAGGAGGAGGACCTGGATGATTTCATCTTTCTGGGCTTTACGATTTTCAAGTGTACTGCGCCTGAGGCAGGAATGTCCCCTTTCCAACACCTTTGTCTCAACTGAATCGAATCGTTCCGGGTGTCTGGGTGCGAGAATGAGAAGAATCTCATCCATATAGGGGCGTGTAACATCAATGAGCATCTCCTCCTCCCCCTCGTGAGTGCTTCCCCCGATTATCACAGTCCTGCCGCCGGCAATCTCGGCTATATTCTCCTCCAGCATGGGATCAGTAGTCCTTGAGACTGGAGACAGATCATACTTCAAGTTCCTCATGACTTCTACTTTACTCAATGGGGCTCCCATAGATACGATCCTTTCACGATCCTTTTTCGATTGCATGAGGAAAAGGTCAACCCGTACCAGTAGGGTTCTAAGAAAAAAGACCATTTTCCTGTATCTGGGAAAAGAACGGTCAGAAATTCTGCCATTCACAAGAACTACTTTTGCGCCCCTCCTGTTTGCTTCCCATATCAAGTTTGGCCAAAGTTCAGTCTCCATGATTACAACCAGGTCGGGAGAAACCCTGGATACCGTCTTTTTCATGAGAAAGGGGAGGTCAAAGGGAAGGTAGAATAGAAAGTCCACATCTGGTTTGATATGCTCTCCGGCAACCTCGAATCCCGTTAACGTAATGGTTGAAAAATATATGATCCCTTCCGGGCATAAGGAACGGACTGCCTTAACCAGAGGGAGCGAAGATAGAACTTCTCCCACACTCACAGCATGGATCCATATGGAGGGGCCAGGATTCTCCTCCGAAAGGAGAGGGAGAGACGGTGTGCTACACCGTTTAAAAAAATTTTCCCTGTGTCTTTTCCTTGCAAGGAAAAAGGGAAGTGTAACCAAAAGGATCAGGGGGGAGAAAAAAATTAGAAAAATATTATATAGATAATACATAGTCCCTATGCCTGACGATTCCTCCCATCTCAGGGAGAAAGAAACTGCCCCCGGTCCTTTTTCCGAAACTGTTTATCGTAGAAATACCTGTACTTGGAGTCGGTTTTGAGGAGTTCATCATGAGTCCCGGTTTCTATAACTTCTCCCTCTTCGATTACGAGGATCAGGCCCGCATTCTTGATTGTAGAGAGCCTGTGGGCGATGACGAAAACTGTCCTCCCCTTCATCAACCTCTCTAGTGCCTCCTGGACAATATCCTCGGACTCACTATCCAGGGCCGAGGTAGCCTCATCGAGAATCAGGATCGGTGTGTTCCTCAGGAGGGCTCTCGCGATGGCGATCCTCTGGCGTTCCCCTCCAGAAAGGCGCAACCCCATCTCTCCCACGCTTGTTTCGTACCCCTTGGGAAATTTCATTATGAAGTCATGGGCATTCGCCGCCATTGCTGCGGATGTGACTCGGTCCATGGGGACATCAGAAAGGCCGTAGGCGATATTGTATCCTATCGATTCATTGAAGAGGATAGTATGCTGACTGACAATACTTATCATCCTTCTCAATGACTCTATCTTGAGATCCTGAATATTTTTCCCGTCAAAATAGATCCCCCCGCCATTCACGTCGTAAAATCTCGGTATGAGGTCGACCACAGTAGACTTTCCAGCACCGCTTGACCCTATGATGGCAACTGTTTCCCCTCTGGCCGCGAAGAAGGAAACGTGTTTCAGGATATATTCCCCCTCTACCCCGTAGCGAAAGGATACGTTCCTGAATTCGATCCCCTCCTCGAAGACGCTCACATGCTGTGCTCCTTTTTTATCACTTATATCCGCACTCTCATCGAGAAGTTCGAATACCCGGTTCGCCCCGGCAAATCCCTGCTGAAGGATGTTGTTAATCCTGCTGAGCCGTTTTACAGGTTCATAGAGCATGAAAAGTGCAGTAATGAATGAGAAGAAGTTGCCTGGTGTGCTAACACCTTTTATGACACTCATCCCCCCATAAAAGATCACCGCGGCAGCCCCAATACCCGCAAAGACTTCACTAAGGGGCGATGACAGGGCCTGCACCTTGAAGAGCTTCATGAGTAGGCGGAAGAATTTAGTGTTTTCCTCTTCGAACCTCTTCACCTCGTACTCTTCCGTCCCGAAAGCCTTTATCACTTTTGCCCCCGAGATCGTTTCCTGGAGGAGACTGTTCAAGGATGCGAGGACCTGCTGTGAACGGAAAGAAGTATTCCTCATCTTCTTGCTGAACTTAAATATGGGAAAGAAGGCAATTGGAAAAAGAATCATAGCGACGATTGCCAGCTTGTAATCTCTGTAGAATATCACCCCTATCAGGAAGAGAATGCTGAAGAAATCCTTGATAATGCTTGTAAGCCCATTTGTAGCAGCACTCTGCATGAGGGTTACGTCACTCGTGATCCGGGCCATCAACACACCCGTGGGAGTTCTCATGAAGTAGGAGAGAGAAAGGGATTGGAGATGTCTGTAGAGTTGATCCCGAATATCCTTGATGACCTTCTGCCCAACCCATGCCATAAGATACGCCTGGGAAAAATCCATGAACCCTTTGACGAGGTAGATCCCTACGACCAGGGCAGGGATGAAAAATAGCTTCGAACCATCCCGGTTGATGAATATATCATCAAGAACTGGTTTGACGAGAAATGCGATTGCTCCTGAGAAAGCAGACACTACAATCATGCACAGCATGGCGAGAGCAATTTTCTTGAAATATGGCCTTGTATATTCAAGAATCCTCTTATACAGGGCAATAAATTCCCTCATCGTACCCCCTGCCCGCATATATATTCAGCCACCTTCTTCGAGGGGCCACACCCTTCAAGCATTCCCAATATTATTTTCCCCTCGTCCCTCACATTATCCCGAAGTTTATCATCCATGACAAATCTTTCCACTTCCTTCACAATATTTCGTGGAGTAGCATCTCCCTGGATGAGCTCAGGAAATATCTTCTTTTTCAAAAGGATATTTGGGAGAGCTATGGAATCGACCTTTATCAGCCCCCTCCCAACCAGGTAGGTAACGGGTGAAACCCTGTATATAACGACAGTGGGAACCCCTTTAATGGCAAGTTCCAGAGTCACCGTGCCAGAAGAAGCGATTGCTAAATCGATCCTATCGTGGAGAGAAGGAAGTTTTGTTTCAATTAGTTCAACATCCACCCCCGACCTCTCAATAAATGATCTCACCAACTCCTTCAAATGGCGGTGTGCAAGGGGTAAAATAAACATCATATCCTCATGTATATCCTTAAGAATTCGGGCAGATTCAAGCTGAAGTGGAAGAAGTCGAACCACCTCCGATTCCCTGCTTCCCGGGAAGAGAGCCAGGGTAATCCCTTCTTTCTTCAAAGCTCCCTCACCCTCACCATTTGTACCCGCAGGGTCTCTCCCACTCTTGCGAATCATCTCGACGAGTGGGTGCCCGTAAAAATGTGCTTTCACCCCCCTGTCTCCGAAGTAATCAACCTCGAAGGGAAAGGGGACGACGATATAATCTGACATCTCATCCACCACGGCTACCCTCCCTTCCCTCCATGCCCACATTTGGGGGGGGATATAATACACAACCCTGATCCCGTGACGTCTTGCATATTTACCCACACGAAAATTGAAGTCGGGGAAATCGATCAAAAGGACCGTCTCAATAGACCCCTCTCTTATCAAACCCTTGATTTTTTGAAGGAGGGAAATTATTTGAGGGAGTTTCCCCGCGACTTCGATGAGTCCTAAAACGCTGATATCTGAATAGTGGGCGATCAGCCTTGCACCTGCTTCGTAGCTTTTGTCCCCCCCCACTGCAAGAATCTCTCTCTCAGGATTACATTTCTTGATTTCACGGATGACCATTGCAGCGTAATTATCACCTGAGGCTTCTCCAGTGATGATGAGAATCCCGCCGGACCTATTTAAAGGCTCCTGTTTCACCCTGTTATATCTTCTTGATTATTTTATAGGCAGCCTCGAGGGCCTTGAGACCGTCGTAACCAGAGACCCGTGGTTCTTTCCCCTCTTTCACCGACAGTATGAAATTTCCGATTTCCTCCATTAGAGGGTCACCTTCTTCCGTCTGGAGGAATTCTCCCGTGAGTTCCTTCCGCTTCTCCCCAGCTTGAGTGGACATTCTGACCACTTTGATATTCCTGTTCATGAAATCTATCGAAAAATATCCATCTTCCTGGAATATTCTGATCTTCCTCGTTTTGTTCATGGACACCCTGCTCGCCGTGATATTGGCTACGCACCCCGATTCGAAGAGGACCCTTGCGTTGGCAATATCCACTTTGTCTGAAAGTACGGGAACCCCGATCGCGTTTACCCGTTTAATGGGACTTTTAACGAAAGAAAGAATCAGATCAATATCGTGAATCATGAGGTCGAGAACCACATCTATATCTGTGCTCCTTTCGGTGAAAGGGGAAATCCTCTCTGCCTCAACGAATCCTGGTGTTTTTATGTAGTTCCGAATCTTGTTGAGTGCAGGATTGAATCTCTCCAGATGCCCCACCTGAATTACCAGTTTGTTCCTCTCAGCAATCTCGATGAGCCTTCTTGCCTGCCATAGTTTCTCCGTAATTGGTTTTTCCACCAGGATATGCTTCCCCTTCTCGAGGCAATACCTGGAAACTTCATAATGGTGGATAGTGGGCACTGCGATGGATAAGATGTCTACATCCCCGGCAAGTGATCTGAATTCAGGATAAAATTTGGTTCCAAGCTCCCCGGCAACCCTCTTTCCAATCTCAACATCTATGTCACATACACCAACTAAGGAAACGCCGTCGATAGATGAATATTTTCTCGAGTGAAGAGAGCCAAGGTGTCCCGTCCCGATCACCCCTGCTCTGATCACACTCTCTCCACACCGCGTTTGCTGTTTTTGAAAAATTCAATCATGTTACGCACCTCGAGAGAATCGCCAAACTCATCTTCCCATTTCTGAATGAGTTCCGCCACGGTGATTTCAGTTTGCCCCATCAACTTTACAGCACCTTTTAACTTCTCAATGGTAGCTTTATCAAAACCTCTTCTTTTCAGCCCAACAATGTTCAGGCCGAAAATAACCTTTTTCCCTTCTCTCGATGGGACTGCCGTAACATAGGGGGGGATATCTTTACCAACTCCTGAAATCGCCCCAATTATTGAATGAGCCCCGATCCGGACAAACTGGTGGACTCCGGTAAGGCCGCCGATGACTGCGTGATCATGAACTTCAACATGCCCCCCCAGTGTAACTGCATTAGCCATGATAACCTCGTTCCCCACCTTGCAGTCGTGGGCCACATGTACGTACGCCATGGCAAGGTTCCCATTCCCCAGTTTGGTTTTCCCGCCCCCTTCCTCCGTCCCGCGGCTGATAGTGACAAATTCCCGTATAATGTTACTGTCACCCATCTCCAGGCAGGTTTCCTCTCCCGAATACTTTAGATCCTGTGGATCCTCCCCAATCACCGAATGTGAATAGATCCTGTTCCCTTTCCCTATCTTCGAGTTCCTCCCTATCACCACGTGGGACCTTACTATTGTCCCCTCACCGATGTCACACCCGGGGCCGATCAATGAATAGGGGCCAACCCGGACATCCGAAGAAATTCGGGCGGAAGGGTCTATTATCGCAGTTCGATGGATCATCCGGAGTTATCTCTGTCGACAACGATTGCAGTTAGAATGGACTTAGCAACTACGGTGCCGTCCACAATGGCTGTACCATTCATCTTCCACAGTGGGCCCCTCCTCCCTATTACATCCAACTCCATGTATAACTGGTCTCCCGGGACGACTGGCTTCTTGAATTTACACCTATCGATCCCGGCAAACAGGAGGAGTTTCCCTTCGACAAATTCCTCTTCATAAAGTGCGATGATCGCCCCTGTCTGTGCCATTGCCTCGATAATGAGTACTCCCGGCATAACAGGCATTTCAGGGAAATGACCCATGAAAAACTGCTCGTTCACAGTGACATTCTTAATCCCAACGACCCTTTTCCCCTTTTTAATTTCAAGGATTCTGTCGATTAGTAGAAAGGGGTACCTGTGGGGCAGAATCTGCATGATCTCCTGAATCTTCTTCATTCCTCAGCTTCCTCCTCCATCCCTGTAGAAAGTTTTTCAAGCGCTTTTTCAACCTTGTCTATCCTCCGCAGGAGATCAGGAAACTTATCGATACTCACCGCCAGTCGGAGCCATTTTTTGTGTTCCATCACAGGTATGCCAGACCAGGTCTTGCTGACTTTGGCCGACAAGGAGGATGGGATACCAGATTTAGCTCCCACCATGATCCCGGGGTCGATCTCAAGATGCCCTGCCACACCTGTCTGTCCTCCGAGCATAACGTGGTCCCCTATCCTCACGCTTCCAGAGATCCCCGTCTGGGAGGCAATAATGCTGTCCTCCCCTATCCTCACGTTGTGTCCTACCTGCACCAGATTGTCAACTTTAGTCCCTCTCTCCACTCTCGTTTCGCCAAGGGCTCCACGGTCTATCGCCGTATTGGATCCGATCTCCACGTCATCTTCTATTACTACTGTTCCGATCTGAGGAATTTTTAAGTGGGATGACCCTTCCATGATGAAACCAAATCCGTCAGCACCGATCACGGCCCCCCCATGGATGATCACCCTGTTTCCAATAGTACACCGCGGATAGATGGTAACAGATGGATAAAGGACTGTATCTTCTCCCACCAAGACCCCTTCTCCGAGATATACACCTGGAAACAGAATTGATCCTTTTCCCACTTTTACACCCTTCTCGATGGTGACGAAGGGCATGACCTCTGCTTT
This sequence comes from uncultured bacterium, assembly GCA_964432685.1. Taxonomy (GTDB): domain Bacteria; phylum Desulfobacterota; class Deferrimicrobia; order J040; family J040; genus CAYSOQ01. The sequence continues at coordinate 3,448 of CAYSOQ010000001.1, read as the reverse complement.
AGAGTCAATATGAGCATCCTCCGATATGTATGAAAGAGGAGAAACTCCAGGTCTTGCTTCTCTGCCTGGATAAAGAATCCATAGCGCCCGTGCAAAGGAAAGTGCCGGGTTCTTTGAGACAATTATTGTGACACCCTCACTTTGCACCCCTTCATGAGCTATGATTGCGCTTGCCCCTGTGGTTCCGAGGTGCCCCTTTGCCCTGACACTCGCCAGGAAGGTTAGGTCTCCCTCCACTGCACTCTCTATACTCGCCGCACCGGTGAGACATACCTCTCCATCTCCGATGATCTGGCAGCCAAGTTCCCGGGCTAATTCATTTGCGTTAATTCTTCCCACCACCTGTCTCCTTGTTGAGAACTTCGAGGACGCTCTTGGACACTTCCATCGAATCATCCACGTACACCACACCCCCGGATTTATCGATCACAAGGCCGTATCCCTTTTCTTTCACGCTTTTTTTAACGATATCCCTTATTTTATTAAGTATTTTATTCGTATAGGCTGCTTCCGTTTCACGCATCTCCTTTTCAGACTCGGAAACCAATTTTCTGAAAATGCCCATTTCTTTCCCGAACTCCTCCTCCTTCTCCTTCATCTTGTCTTTCCCCAGAATAATTTTTTGCCTCTCAATGTCACCTTTCATCTTTTTCAACTCTTCCTGCCTCTTATCAATCTTCAATTTGAGCTCTTCATACCTCTTTTTCATGTCCAACTTCGCCTTGCTCCCCTCTTTCGATTCATTCAGTATCTTGTTCATATCTACCACCGCTATCTTCATCTCCCCCCCATAAAGGGTGTGAAGTGGCAACAAGAATAGCCCTACAAGAAGCAAACAAACCTTTTTGATCATAATATCCTCCTTATTTAAAATGCATTGCCTATCGTAAATTCTATAATGCGGTGTCTCTCATCTTCCTTCGGGTCAAGATTGAACCCCCACTCCAGACGAAGGGGACCCATTGGAGAGAACCATCTGAGCCCGAAGCCGGCCCCGTATCTCAGTTCCCCGAAATTCCGGGGCCAATCCCCCTGCCTCCATGTATTACCCACGTCGAAAAAGAAGACCCACTTGAGGCTTATCTCGCTGTAAAGAGAAATGAGAATCTCATTATTGAGAATCAGTGCTTTATTTCCTCCTATCTCTTCGCCTGTGTTTCCGTCCTTTGGAGTAATCGTCCTTGATTCAAATCCTCTTATTGAGTTCGGCCCCCCCAGAAAATAGCGCTCGAATATGGGAACCCTGCCACCCACTGTGCTCACTGCATGGCTCCACCAACCGTTGAATGCGTAAATAATATCCTCTCCAAAAGGTTTATAATATTTGTGGTTAATGTTGTATTTCAGAAAATCAGAATCCCCACCCAATATACCACCAGCATACTCGATATCAAAACTCTGTGCGGACCCTCGGGTAGGTTTGATGAAGCTGTCAGTCACATCTCGCGAGATGGACCATATAAGGCTGTGAGTGTTTTGTGCCCCCTCCTCAGCCTCATCCCGCAGCACAGAATTCACGATATTCGTATCCACGTCAACAATTTTAACGCTATCTACCCTAAGGGAGAGACTTGTATTCACATTATCCGACAGGGGATAGCCGAATCCAACCTTTCCTCCCTTCGACCTCCTCGTGAAATCTGTAAACTCCACATCTGTGTTGAATGCATTGAGACGAAAGCTCCATTTTGTATCGAAAAGATTTGGCTCCTTGAAATCGAGGTTGAAGACAACCCTCCTCGATCCTACCTGAGCATTCAAACTCAACCTCCACCCTTTCCCCAACAGGTTGTTTTCAGAAACCTGAATCACGCCGAAAAATTGGTCAACCGAACTGAACCCGAAACCTCCGCTCAACGTACCTGTGGGAGCCTCTTCCACCTCCACCTCCACGTCGAGTTCCCCCTCCATCTCCCCTTTTTTCGTTGTAACTTTCACATCCTTGAAATATCCGAGTTTCATGAGGTTGGCTTTAGAATTCTCGAGTCCAGTTGCTGTGTAAAGTTCCCCATCCGCCACGTCGAGCCTTCTCCTGATCACCTTGTCGAGAGTCTTCGTGTTCCCCTTTATATCGACCATACCGAATTTATATTTATTCCCCATGTTCACCGTGAAATCTATATCCACAACCGGGTACTTCTTCTGTTTCACGTACCGTGGATTCACTGAAGCGTCGGCATATCCCTTGTCCTGAACCTTTTTTGTGATAAAGAGGATGTCCCTGACCATCTTTTCCCTGCTGAACACTTGAAAGGGTTTCGTTCGGAGTTCTTTCCCCATATTTTTCATGGAGTCGGGGATCCCACCTGTAATCTTCACGCTTCCTACCCTGTATTGTATCCCTTCGAAAATCCTTATTTTTAGGTGAACCTCGTCTCCTTCCTTGACGATTCGCGGACTTTCGAGTTTCACATCGAGAAATCCGTTATCAAGGTATTTCACCTCTATGAGATTCATATCATTGTCGAACACATCTTTTTTGAATGATCCGGAGCCCGTCAACCAGGAAAATAATCCCTGTTTCTTCGTCCTCATGAGCTTGATCAATTCTTTCCCAGAGAAGAAATTATTACCCTCGAAATCAATAGCGACTATCTTCCTTTCCTCTCCCTCATTGATATTGAATGAAACTCCCACTCTATTTCCACTTTGCTCTTTAAGTTCAGTAGTTATCTGGACATCGAAATACCCATGATTGTTGTAGACCCCCACAATTTTCCTGATTGTTTCATTTACCTTGTCATCAGAATAGAAATCATTACGCTTGATAGACACTACTTCCTCGAGTTCATCTTTTCCAACTTCATCGTTACCCCTTATATCTACAGAGGAAACCACCCTTTTTTCTTCGAGCAGAAAAGTAATATCAGCCCCAGATGTAGTAAAATCTGCATTAACCTTCACATCGGAAAAGTATCCTGAACTGTAAATCTTCTCTATATCCTTCCGTATCAAGTCGTAGTCAATCTCTTCCCCTTCCTTCGTGGCTATCATCCCCCTCAGAGTCTTTTCATTGATTTTTCTATTACCCTGGAAGTGAATGGTACCGATCTTTATGGATTCTCCGAAAAGAGAAATGTTTTGGAAGAACATGAAAAAACATACTAGGCCACAGCATAAGGTTATAGTTACCCCTCGCTTCATCAATCCTTACTTCTCCTCTACAATCCTTCCGTCGTCGATCCGTATCAATTTGCTGAAACCAGAGACAATCTTCTCATTGTGGGTAACGAGGACGAGTGTTGATCGGTTCTTCTTCACAATATTCTGCAACAGTTCAACAATCAGTTCACCTGTCCCTCGATCGAGATTTCCCGTGGGCTCATCGGCCAGAATGAGGCTGGGATCGAGGGCGAGTGCCCTTGCTATAGCCACACGCTGCTGCTCCCCTCCAGAGAGTTCACCCACCCGGTGGTCCCCCCTTTCTCCCAATCCTACATTATTGAGC